>CAYJLH010000005.1:0-63779 GCA_964370925.1 uncultured Oscillospiraceae bacterium
GCGAAGCTTGGGGAACAAAAAGGCTCGCAAGTCTTTTTGTCTTCAAGCTGAAAAAAATTCCGCCTTTCGGCGGATTTTTTATGCTCTTCTTTTTCTTCCCGCTGATTTGCGGTCATAGAGCTTATTGCCTGACATACGGCTGTCAGAGTCTTGCATAAATTGTTTTAATTTGTCCTCAAATGTGACTTCAGCACGCTCTTCAACTCTTGGACTATGCCTCGGCACAAAGCTTTTACGTGGAGCAACGGGCGCTTCAACACGCTTTGGCTCTTCCGCTTTTTTGATTGACAAATTAATTTTGCCATCATCGCTTATGCCGATAATTTTAACTTTAACATCCTGTCCGTCTTGAAGGTGTTCACGAACTTCATTAACATAAGTATTTGCGATTTCTGAAATATGTACAAGACCGCTCTTACCCTCAGTTAGAGAAATAAAAGCTCCGAATTTTGTAATCCCTGTGACCTTGCCATCTAATATTGCCCCAATTTCCAACTGCATTATCGGAAAAATCCCCCTGTCTTTATTCTTCAGTCTAACCTATTTATAACGCAATATAACTTCGCCGGCTCGTGCCATCGCCAATTCATCCTCGGCAAATTCTTCAATGAGTTCGGCTTCACCCGAACCACCAATCAAAGCCTGAAACTCAGAAATTTCAGCTTTCAACATTTCTGCTTCATCTGCCAGAGAATTTCGAATTTCTTTTGCGTTTTGAAGGTCGCCTGTTAGAGTTAGAATGCTCAAAACTCCGTAAGCCACCACCGCCATCAGCGAAAGTTTTATTGTCATATCTGTTCTGTGTGCCATGGTAAATCATCTCCTCCGAAAAAAGTTCGTCCCGAGGGTTTTCTCTCTTCGGAATTTTTGCACTACCTCTTATTGTAAACCATTTCTCGGCAGATTGGAAGAGCTTTTTATAACTTTTTTTAATTTTTTTCATTTGCTTACAAATAACTTTGATAATCGGTTTCATTAATTTAACAAAATAGTTAATTGGGATTTCCAAAACAGTTCGTACATACCCACTCACACAGGAAAAATATAACAATCCCCCTACCCCAACAAACACAAAATTAAACAGTTGAATTTGCCCATTTCCTATATCCATACCCGCAAAAAATATCAGCGACAAAAAGACTAGGCAAAACAAGAAATCATAAATCCCGCTCCATATCTTTATTCGCTTTTGAAGCACATGCAAAAAGTCATAAACCAGCCCCAGAACACCTCCGCACAGCACATATGTCAGCGCTTGAACCAATTGAAAACTCGGGTTAATTTCCATCAGCTGAAAATCTTCGCCCACAGGCTCTTGCTGTTTGCAACTTCTTCGTAAGTAATGTCAGTGACAAGCCCTTGTATGACAACATCACCACTGTCAAGGCTGAGTTTATCAATCTTCAGCCCCGACCCGCGTAATACCAAATTCCCACAAACAGTGTTCATAACAATCTCGGTTTCGTCGAAGCTTAAAACGTCCTCAACCCCCGACAAAGTTATTTTATTTCTGTCCTCCATAATCACATTGTGGCTTTTTTTAAGCACTTTTTGTTTTTCCTCGTATGCCATAATTTTTCCTCCTAATTTCTCGATTGTTTAATAGTATGCGGACAAACTTTTTTTATTACTCCATTGAGCTATTTTACAAGGCTAAAAACTTTTACTAAAAAAAGTGCTTGACAAATGAAACTTTATGCTTTATGATTAAGCACAGAAATGAATATCCCCAAAATGCTAAGACGGAGTTAAGTCTTGTTTCAATTCTTTCAGAGAGCCGACGGTTGGTGCGAGTCGGTAGGTTGGACGTTTGACAGTCTCACTCCTGAGCAGAACACCTGAAAGCCAGTTTAGTAAGGTGTTACGGATGCCCCGTTACCATGGCTAAAAGTTTGTTTGAACTTTGACGAGTGGGCGCAATTGCGTCAATTTGGGTGGTACCACGGTATATTTTATCGTCCCTAAAACTAATTAGTGTTAGTTTTGGGGATTTTTTGCATTTCTGCATTAATTTGACTTTGGAGGAAACCGAAAATGAACACAATCAAAATCGTAGACGTCAGCTTGCGTGAGAACACCATGCAAGGTGATGTAACACTGAGTTTTAAAGAAAAACTCGAAATCGCTAAGCAAATGGATAAACTAAAAGTTGACGTAATTGAGCTCCCACCTATCGGCGAGGGCGCAAGCGACAGTCTTTTCGCAAAAACCATTGCTCAGACAGTTAAAAACAGCATCGTTTCTTGTCCTATCGGACTTGAAGCAACAGACGCCGACAGAGCTTTTTCAGCTATATCATGCGCAACAAGTCCTAGGCTTCATGTTATGGCTTCAACTTCTGTTGTTCGCATGGAGTATAACACTCGTATGAAACCCGAAGCTCTTATAGAGGCTGTTTCAAAGCAAGTTGCTCACTGCGCAAGCATTTGCAACGATGTCGAATTTTCAGCAGACGATGCCACAAGAAGCGACCCAGACTTTATTTGCAAGGTTGTCGAAACCGCTATAAAAGCCGGAGCAAAAACTATCACAATATGCGACAGCGCTTCTGCAATGCTCCCCCACGAGTTTGACGCATTTATTAAAAACATCTGCGAAAAAGTTCCTGCAACTAAAGACATTTGCATGTCAGTTCAATGCGGAAATGACCTTAAAATGGCTGCTGCTAACTGCTTTGTTGCTATCTCAAACGGCGCAACTCAAGTTAAAACAGCAATTAACAGCCGTTTCACAACTACAATTTCAAGTTTCACACGTGCGATTAACCAAAAAGGTGTTGAAATGGGCATATCATGCGGAGTTCAACACACAGAGCTAAACCGTGCAATTTCTCAAATGGCTTGGCTAAGTGCAGTCAAAACCGAATCCCCCATCGCCGAGGCACAATCAGCAATCTACTCAGATGACAGCATACAACTTGATGCAAGTGCTGACATCAAATCAGTTTCAAATGTTGCAAGCAACATGGGCTATGAGCTATCTGATGAAGATATCTCAAAAGTTTTCGAAGCATTCAAAAAAGTCACTGCTAAAAAGCAAACTATAGGCGCAAAAGAAATGGAAGCTATCATCGCAAGTAATGCGCTTCAAGCTCCACCTACATATAAATTAGTAAGCTATGTGGTCAACAGCGGCAACCTAAGCTCTGCTACAAGCCACATCGTACTAGAAAAAAGCGGTACAAAAATTGAGGGTGTTTGCATAGGCGACGGTCCAATTGACGCTTCTTTCCTATCAATAGAGCAAATCATCGGCAGACGTTATGAGCTTGATGATTTCCAAATTCAATCAGTCACACACGGCAGAGAAGCTGTCGGCGATGCAATCGTAAAACTACGCGCAAACGGCAAACTATACTCCGGCAAAGGAATTTCAACCGATATCATCGGTGCAACTATAAACGCTTATATCAATGCGATAAATAAAATAGCTTATGAGGAGAGCAATGGCATATGAAACTCTCATTTAGTACTTACGGATGGAATAATTTCTCATGGGTAGACTTCTACACCATGGCTTTAGACTTAGAATTCGGTGGAATTGAAGTCCACGATATTTTCAGCGACGATTTTTCAAGCAAGGGCGCACCTTTCTCACCCGAGCAAATCGTTGGCACAGCACGCAAAATGCGTGACCTAGCACTAGATATTCCAAGCATCAGCGTTGGCGCTAACATTGCTGACGAAAATGCAATTGACGAAAACTACGCAAAAATCAAACACGCTATAAACATGGCTCAAATTTTAGGCACAAACTATGTCAGCGTTAGCGCAGGCAACAGCGGTGAGGACAAAACAGTCATTGAGGTTCTTGAGAGAGCACTTCCTGAGGCTGAGGCTTGCAATATCACTATCCTTGTTGAAACTTGTGGAATTTATAGCGACACAACAAGACTTCGTGATATTCTAAACCATTTTGCTTGCGATAATATGGCGGCAGCTTGGGACTATCACCACACAGTAAGATTTGCGGACGAGAGCTGTGAAAAAACTATTCAAAACCTTGGCGCTTTCGTTAAACACATCAGAATTAAAGACAGCGTTAAAACCGACGACGGTTTTGCTTATCGCCTAATGGGCGAGGGTACTTTACCAATCGAAGATATGATAAGAGCGCTTAAATCAGTCAACTACGACGGCTACACAAGTTTTGAATGGAATCCCGAGTGGATGAGCGAAATTAATGACCCTGCTATAGTTTTCCCTCACTATGTAAACTATATGTCACAATTCTCTGCTCCTCCTATCATCAAAAAACACCTATATTCAAATAAAGCAGGTACAGGTACTTTCATCTGGGAAAAAGATACTCTTATAAACCACACTTTCCCACAAGTTCTTGACGCAATGGTCGAGCAATACCCCGACCAATACTGCTTCCGCTATACAACACTTGACTACACACGCACATACACAGAATTCCGCGATGATGTTGACACATTTTCACGTAGCTTAATCGCAATGGGTGTAAAATCAGGCGATAAAGTTTCGGTTTGGGCAACAAATGTTCCACAATGGTATATCGCATTTTGGGCAACTGCTAAAATCGGTGCGGTTTTGGTCACTGTTAACACAGCTTATAAAATCCATGAGGCAGAATATCTTTTCCGCCACTCCGACACACACACACTTATTATGATTGACGGCTACCGTGACTCTGACTATGCCGGAATTATCCAAGAGCTTTGCCCAGAACTTAAAACTTCAACACCGGGTAAACCCTTGCACTGCAAAAGACTTCCCTTCCTACGTAATGTCATCAATGTTGAGTCAAAACAACCGGGTTGCCTAACTTGGGAAGAGGCTCTTGCGATGAGCTCCACTGTTCCGGTCGAAGAGGTTTACAGAAGAGCCTCATCTATAAATCCACATGACGTCTGCAATATGCAATACACTTCAGGTACTACTGGCTTCCCTAAAGGCGTTATGCTAACTCACCACAATGTTGTCAACAACGGTAAATGCATAGGCGACCGTATGGACTTGTCAACTGCTGACCGTATGATGATTCATGTACCAATGTTCCACTGTTTCGGCATGGTTCTTGCGATGACTGCATCAATGACTCACGGTGTTACACAGTCTCCCCTACCATATTTCTCACCAAAACCATCACTAGCCTGCATAAACCAAGAGCATATTACATGCTTCCATGGTGTTCCCACAATGTTTATAGCAATGCTTGAGCATGAGGATTTTGCAAAAACTGACTTTAGCTATATGCGTACAGGTATCATGGCGGGTTCACCTTGCCCAGTCAGCGTTATGCAAGATGTTTTGGATAAAATGAACATGAACGAAATCACTATAGTTTATGGTCAAACCGAAGCTTCACCAGGTTGCACAATGAGTTCAACAGACGACCCAATTGACGTTCGTGTTGGTACAGTTGGCTCAGCTCTACCCGGAATTGAGTGCAAAATCGTAAATCCTGAAACAGGCGAAGATTGCCCTGACGGCGAAAACGGCGAGTTTGTCGCTCGTGGATACAATATAATGAAGGGTTACTACAAAATGCCTGCTGCAACTGCTGCTGCAATTGACGCTGATGGTTGGCTACACACAGGTGACCTTGCACAGCGTACTCCTGACGGAAACTTCCGTATTACAGGCAGACTAAAAGATATGATTATCCGTGGTGGTGAAAATATTTATCCAAAAGAAATTGAAGAATTTATTTACACACATCCAAAAGTCCGTGACGTTCAAGTTATCGGTGTTCCTGATGAGCAATACGGCGAGGAAATCATGGCTTGCGTAATTCTTAAAGACGGCGAGGATATGACTGTCGAGGATATGAAAGACTATGTCCGTGCTAATATGGCACGTCACAAAGTTCCAAGATATATCGACTTTGTTACTGAATTCCCAATGAATGCCGCAGGTAAAATCATGAAATATAAAATGCGTGAAATGGCAGTTGAAAAACTAAAACTTCACAAAGCAGCTTCAATAGAAACCGCATAAACGAAAAATCCTCCTACGACGAAAGTCATAGGAGGATTTTGTATCTTGAAATTTATATTATTATATAGTATAAACACCCTTTTCCATATTCAGCAAAAACTCCTTCATTTCAATCCCACCGGCATATCCCACAAGTTTGCCGTTCGCGCCAACTACTCTATGACAAGGCACTGCGATGTGTATAGGATTTTTATTATTCGCCATGCCGACAGCTCGGCTTGCTTTATCATTGCCGACAGCAATTGCAATATCTTTATATGTACGAGTTTCACCGTATGGTATTTCTAAAAGTGCTTTCCAGACCGATTTTTGAAAGTCAGTCCCACGAAGTTCATATTCAAAGGTAAAATCTTTTCTGTTTCCCTCCAAATATTCCTCCAGCTGTTTAAAAACCATATCCGTAAAAGCTGTTTTCTCTCCAAGTTCGGTCGGCTCTTGCATTAATTTTTTCAAAGATATAACTTTTTCTTCCTCATATTCAATATAGAAGTTCCCAAGTTTAGAGCCATATATTACAAAGTCCATCGTTTAAAATTTCCTTTCTTTTTTTATATTATCGCTATTATAACACATAAGTTTTTATTTGTCCCAATAATTTTTATTAAAAAAACCTTGTAAACACTAGCTTTTTTATAATTCTGAAAAAAATTATATTTTTAATGCAATAAAACGCCTTTCCCATGCATTACTATATCAGAAGGGCACTGAGGCAAACGAAAGCGGAAGGCCAACGCAAGTTAAATCATCCCTCTAATATTAAAACAGAAAATAATAACTTTAACTTAAATCAGTTTGAAAGGAAATGAATATCATGAAAAACAACATTAAAAAATACGTATCAATCGCAGCAGCTGCTGCAGTAGTAGTCGGAGGCGTAGCATTCGGAGCATCACAATTCGCTCCCGAAGCACAACCTGAAATCGCAAGCATCGTTTCATTTGACGTAAACCCAAGTATCGAGCTTAGACTTGGCGCTGACTCAAAGGTTATTGAGGTAGTCGCACAAAACGCTGACGCTGAAGCAATCATCAAAGGCATGGATCTTAAAGGCGCTGACATGAACACAGCGGCAAACGCACTTATCGGTTCACTTCTACAAAATGGATACATCGACGAAGTTGCAAACTCAATCCTAATCTCAGTTGAAGACACTGACGAAGCTCGCGGTAAAGAACTACAGGAAAAACTCTCAACAGAAATTAACACCATCCTACAAGCATCAGCAGTTAATGCTTCTATCCTAGCACAATTCATTGACGATGAAATCACAGAAGTTGACGAAATCGCAAACTTCTATAACATGTCCACAGGTAAAGCAACACTTATAAACGAAATCATGACAGCAAACCCAACTCTTGAAATCGAAGACCTAGTTGAACTTTCTGTAAATGAACTAAACCTAGTAGCAAGCAATCCTAAAAACACTCCTGAAAACGTAACATCAACAGGAACACCAAGCGCAAGCGAATTTATCAGCGAAGAAGACGCAATCGCAGCGGCTCTTGCAGCGGCAGGTATCACAACAACAGACCTTATAGGCGAAATCGAAGTTGAATTCGACATGGAAAACGGCGTAATCGTTTATGAAGTTGAGTTCGACACAGCTACAGGCGAATTAGATTTCAATATCAACGCAGAAAATGCAGAAGTTGTCATAGAATTAGATGACGATAACGACGACATGGACGACGATAACGATGATGACAATGATGATGCAATCGCAAGCACACCAAGCGATATCCCAGCTGAAAATGACGACGACAATGACGACCTTGATGATGATAATGATGACCTTGACGACGACTTTGACGATATCGACGACAACGACAATGACATGGATGACCTAGATGACGATTTTGACGATATCGACGACAACGACGATGACATGGATGACCTAGATGACGATTTTGACGATATCGATGACATTGACGATGATATGGATGACCTAGATGACGATTTTGACGATATCGATGATATTGACGATGATATGGATGACCTAGATGACGATTTTGACGATATCGATGACATTGACGATGATATGGATGACCTAGATGACGATTTTGACGATATCGATGACATTGACGAAGATGATGACAACGATGACGACGATAATGACGACGACGATGACGACAGCGATGATGACAATGACGACGACGATGACGATGACGATGACGACGACAACGATGATGACAGATAATTAATCTTCCAACTTTCTTCCTTGAATATAAAACGGCTGAGTTTTAAAGTTATCGCTTGGAAATGATGCACCCCCTATGCTGATTTTCAAAAAAACAAGCCTTAATTTTCACTCAAACAGCCACTAAAGTCCCAAAAAGCTATGGTATGTCATTTTGATATACCATAGCTTTTATTTAATTAACATAAGTTTAAAGTCGATATGATGTAAATTTATAAAAACGATTATATAATAGATAGAATGATTAATACAAACCAAGGAGAAATTATGCATACATATTATAATCCCGTAAGAATTTTCAGCAGTTTTGGCGAACTCGAAAAACTACCCGAAATCGCAATATCAGCCATACAAGGTGATCAAAAAATCCTGTTCTTAGTTTGGGACTCAAAAGCACTTGAGCACAGAGCGATAAAATCTATGATGGTTGGATGCGAGTGGAGAGCAAAAGTTTTTTCCGCATCAAACCCCGATGTAAACCAACTTTTCGAATTACACAATGAGCTTGAAAGTGATTTCGGACTTGTTGTTGCTATTGGCGGTGGCAGTGTGCTTGACATGGGAAAATCCCTCTGCGCCTTGCACGGAAAAGAGTTTGAAAGTGTTGACGAATTGCGCTCATATATTGCAGGCAAAAACTACGGCAATCTTACCGCAAAGTGGATAGGCGTTCCGACAACCGCAGGAACAGGCAGTGAGGTAACATGTTGGGCGACAGTTTGGGATTTTGAAAAAAATGCCAAACTCTCAGTCGACACAGTCGAAAACTACAGCTATGCTGCAATTATCGATTCCGAGCTCCTCCTAACCATGCCCACGTCTTTGGCGATTTCTTCTGCTCTTGATGCCGTTGCACATGCGACCGAGAGTTATTGGGCAAATGCGAGAAACTGCGTTTCTTCAGGACTTGCATTGCAAGCTATAAAGAAAATCATGTCAAACATCGACCTTTTATGGGACGATGAAAAAAGAAAAGATGCTTTCTCCCATATTGCAGAGGGCAGTTTTTTAGCCGGACTTGCTTTTAGTAATACAAGAACAACAGCTTGTCATTCAATATCATATCCACTGACCATGAAATATTCCATCCCCCACGGCGCAGCTGTTGCCATGCTTTTAGCTCCTGTTTTTCGCCTAAACATGCCATGCATAGACGACAGCGAGGCTTTGCTAAATGCCTATAATGTCAAAAACATAAATGAGCTTGACGAGAGAATTTGCTCTCTGCTTCAAAAAGCCGCTTGCAAAGCAAAACTTCGTGAATGGGGCGCAGTTGAAAGCGACCTTGATGCCCTAGCCGCCGCAGGAATTACCAAAGGCAGAGCCGATAATAACCCCGTCGACCTCAACTTGGACGTCGTAAAAAAGGTGCTTGAAAGCATATATTAATACATTTTAACAGTAATCAGCAATTTCGACATATATTTTTCGAGATATATGTCGACTTTGCGAAATTTGTCGCAACAAAAATTATCTAAATCGTAAAAATTGCTTGCAATTATTATAAATAAGTGCTATAATAACAGCATAAGTTATGTAGGAAGTTCGTCGGAGTGGGTTTTGCCCACTCTTTTTCTTGATTATTTTCAGATGTATAAAATTGGGAGCCAATAAATTAATGAGTAAATTAACAGAAAAAATCTGGGAGCTATCCTCTCCTGTAGTCGAAAAAAACGACTGCGAAATTTGGGATATTGAATACGTAAAAGAAGCTGGACAGTGGTTTCTCAGACTTTATATTGATAGGCGAGAAGGCGGAATTAATATTTCAGACTGTGAAGCGATAAGCCGTGAACTTGATGAAATTTTAGACGAGCATGATTTGATTGCGCAGAGCTATACTTTCGAAGTTTCTTCGGCAGGTGCGGAGCGTCAACTAAAAAGACCATCAGATTTTGAGCGCTATAAAGGCTCAAAAGTGGAAGTTAAACTATACACGCCGCTTGACGGAACTAAGGCTTATTCAGGTGAGCTTTTAGCATACGAAAACGGTGATGTCACCATACAGACGGATGCAGAAGAGCGAACATTCACAAAAGCTCAAGTTGCACAAGTTCGTCTTTGCATATTTTAATTGGAGGGACTATAAATGAGCGCAGATTTTTTTGCAGCTATTGAAGATATCGAACGTGAAAAAGGCATTCCACGTGAGTATATGTACGATAAAATCAACCAAGCCATGCTTGCTGCATTTAAAAAGGATAACCCCGAAGCGGCTGAAAACGTATTTGTTGACATGAACGAGACAAAGAAAAAAATCAGCATGTATGTTCGCATGACGGTTGTTGACGAGGTTGAAAACCCTGCAATCGAAATCCTATTGGAAGCAGCGAAGAGATACAGCAAAAGAGCAATGACAGGAAACACAATCGATGTTCCTGTTGAAACAAAAAAATTCGGAAGAATTGCAGCTCAAGCAGCAAAACAGGTTATAATTCAAGGTATACGTGAAGCAGAGCGTGGAATTATCTACGACGAGTTCACATCAAAAGAGCATGAGATTTTGACTGGCGTTGTCAGCAAAATCGAGCCTGCAACTGGCACTGCTTCTATTAAAATCAGTTCAAACAGCGAATTTACAGAGGCTATGCTCTCTGCAAACGAACAAATAAAAACAGAAGTTTTAACCGAAGGCGACCGCATTAAAGTTTATGTCGTTGAAGTTAGAAAATCCACAAGAGGCCCACAAGTTTTAATTTCAAGAACTCACCCAGGTCTTGTAAAAAGACTTTTCGAATTAGAAGTTCCCGAAATTTTTGACGGCACAGTTGAAATTCGCTCCATCGCTCGTGAAGCCGGAAGCAGAACAAAAATGGCGGTCTGGTCTCAGGAATCTGAAGTTGACCCAATCGGCGCTTGCGTTGGCCCTAAGGGCGGACGTGTTGCAACTATTGTCGACGAACTCGGCGGAGAAAAAATCGACATCATTAAATATAGCGAAGACCCAACTGAATATATCGCGGCGGCCCTTGCTCCTGCCGATGTAGTCAGTGTTACTATACTAGACGACCCCAAAACTTGCAGAGTTATAGTTCCCGACGGTCAGCTCTCACTTGCCATCGGTAAAGAGGGACAAAATGCAAGACTTGCGGCAAAAATGACAGGTTTTAAAATCGATATCAAACCTCAATCCGAAGCTTAAATCACAAAGGAGGCGGTTTTTGTGCCTAAGAAAATTCCTATGAGACAATGCACGGGCTGCCGTGAAATGAAAGCAAAGCGCGAGCTTATCCGTGTAGTTAAGTCACCGGAGGGCGAAGTTTCCCTCGACTTTAAAGGAAAAGCCGCAGGACGTGGCGCATATGTGTGCCACAGTTCCGAATGTCTTAAAAGAGCGATTAAATCTAGGGCTTTGGAAAGAGCATTTGACCTTTCCATTCCACCCGAAATTTATGATAGCCTCACAGAACAAATGGAGGCAGAAAATGAGTAAAATACAAGGCTACCTCGGTTTGGCGAAAAAAGCAGGACTTCTTGAAACCGGCGAGGAAAACACAGGAAATATTGTCAGAAGTGGAAAAGCAGTGCTTGTTATTTTAGCAAGTGATGCCTCTGATAATGCGAGACGGCGAGCAGAGGGCTTTGTATACGGACGAAACACACCGCTTGTAAAAATCCCACTCACAAAAGATGATATCTCGCTTGCCACTGGCAGAAATGGTTGCTCTATGGCGGTTTTTAAAGACCTTGGTTTTGCGTCAAACTTTTTAAAAGCATTGTCAGCAGAACATGAAGGTTTTGAAGAAATCACATTGGAGCTAACCGAAAAAAGCGAGAGAGCTTTAGCAAAAGCTCGTGAGAAGAAAACAAGCAAACGAAACAACAAAATAGGCAAGAGGAGGAAGAACGTATGAATAAATACAGAGTCCACGAGGTGGCTAAGGATTTTAAAATGACCTCCAAGGCGATTACACAGATATTAACAGATTATGCAACAACCCCAAAAAATCACATGCAAGTGCTTGAAGAGGCGGAACTTGACGTAATCTTTGAATATTTAACTCAAAATAACCAGGTGGAAGATATGGCAAAAATGTTAGCGGATACTGAATCAAAACAGCCCAAAGAGGCTAAAACAGAGAAGAAAGCAGAAGCTCCAAGAGCAGCTGCTCAACCAAACGACAGAAAGCCTCAACCCGAGGCTAATAAGCCTGCACAAAAACCGCAACAGGAACAAGCGAAAAAGCCAGAGTCAACTTCTGCTCCTGTTCAAAAGAAAGTGCCTGAAAAACGAATAATCGACACAAGAGGTTCAGCTGCGACTAACCTTGAAAAGTATGACGAGCGTTTTGATAACCTTGCAGGTGACAGAGCACAAAAAATGAAGGCAGGCAAGGAAAAGTTTACAAACAAGGGTAAAAAAGGCAATCCTCAGCAAAATTCAAGCCTTAAAAAGCGTCAAGAAGAGCGTGAGCGTCAACAGCGTTTACAATTTGAGCTTGCAAAAAAAGTTCAAGTTAAAGTAATGATTCCTGATGAAATCAGTGTTGGCGAACTCGCTTCAAGAATGAAAAAGAGTGCAGTTGAAGTTATTAAGCAACTTATGAAACTCGGTGTCATGGCATCAGTTTCTGAGATTATTGACTATGATACTGCGGCACTTGTCGCTCTGGAACTTGGCTGCAAAGTCGAAAGAGAAATCGTCATCACAGTTGAAGAGCGCCTAATCGATGACACAGAAGACAAGGCAGAAGACCTCGAAAGCCGTGCTCCTGTTGTCGTTGTCATGGGTCACGTTGACCACGGTAAAACAAGTCTACTTGACCGTATCAGACGTGCAAATGTTGCTTCGGGAGAGGCTGGCGGTATTACTCAACACATCGGTGCTTACCGCGTCAGCATAAACGGAAGCCCCATCACTTTCCTTGACACACCAGGACATGAAGCGTTTACTTCTATGCGTGCTCGTGGTGCATTCGTCACTGATATCGCAATACTTGTTGTTGCGGCGGACGACGGAATTATGCCACAGACAATCGAGTCAATCAACCACGCAAAAGCAGCAAACATCCCCATCGTTGTCGCAATTAACAAAATGGATGCCGCTGGTGCAAACCCAGAGCGTATCAAACAACAACTCACTGAGTATGAACTAGTCAGTGAAGAATGGGGCGGCGAAACAATTATCTGCCCAATTTCTGCAAAAACAGGCATGGGTATCGACGAGCTTCTTGAAAATCTTGTACTTGTTGCTGAGATGCAAGAGCTAAACGCTAACCCAAATCGTGCCGCTAAAGGTACTGTTATCGAGGCAAAACTTGATAAAGGTCGCGGCCCTGTTATGACTGTTCTTGTTCAAAATGGTACACTAAACCAAGGCGATATCATCATTGCTGGTACTGCCGTTGGACGTGTTAGAGTTATGACAAGCGACAAGGGCGAAAAAGTCGAAACCGCAGGCCCATCTGTCCCTGTTGAAATCACAGGTATGTCAGAAGTTCCTTGCGCCGGCGATATTTTCAACGCAGTTGCAGATGAGCGTATGGCTCGTGAGCTTGTCGAAGAGCGTAAGCAAGACAAGAAAAATGAGATTTTTGGTGCAACTAAAAAGGTTTCACTTGAAGATTTGTTTGCTCGTATTGAGCAAGGCGAAATCAAAGACCTTAACATCATCGTCAAAGCTGACGTTCAAGGTTCTGCCGAGGCTATCAAAGCAAGCCTTGAGAAGATTTCAAACAACGAAGTCCGCGTAAAAGTTATACATTCAGGTGTCGGTGCTATCAGCGAGTCCGATGTTATGCTTGCGGCAACTTCCGGTGCGATTATCGTCGGATTTAACGTCCGCCCTGATAACGCAGCTCGTGACAGTGCAGCTCGTTCAAATGTCGATATGCGTATGTACAGAGTTATTTACGACTGCATTAATGAAATTGAATCAGCGATGAAAGGCATGCTTTCACCAAAATTCAAAGAAGTTATCATCGGTCATGCCGAAGTTCGTCTGGTCTACAAAGTTTCCAAGGTCGGAACTGTCTGTGGTTGCTATGTACAAGACGGAAAAATCATGCGAAATTGTCAAGTTCGTATCAACCGTGACAATATCGTTATACACGAAGGTATGCTTGCTTCACTTCGTAGATTTAAGGACGACGTCAAAGAAGTCGCAACAAACTACGAATGCGGTATGCAAGTTGAAAAGTTTAACGACATCAAAGAAGGCGATATTATTGAGTGCTTCGTGATGGAAGAAATTAAGCAGTAGCATTAATTTATTAACGGACGCACTTTGTGCGTCCGTTAGACTATATATTTATATAAAAAGAAACTAGGGATTTAGCCCTAAAGACAGACACATTTCAACAAGAACTTTACTATAATAGGAGAAAATTCATGCCATCAAATAAAACAGCAAGAATTAATGACGATATTCAAAGGGTCTTGAGTGATATTTTGCGCTCAATAAAAGACCCAAGAATCAACCAAGGAATGATAACCGTAACTCGTGTCGAAACAACTGGCGATTTGGGTTTTGTTAAAGTTTACTTGAGTGTTTTAGGTGATAATTTTAACGAAAAAGAGTTCATGAAAGGCATTAAATCTGCTTCTGGATTTATTCGCCGTGAGCTTTCAAACTCAATAAAACTAAGGCACACCCCCGTCCCAACATTTGTAATCGACAACTCAATCGCATATGGAAGCCACATAAATCAAATTATCAGCGGTTTAGATATTGGAGGTAATGATGAACAGGACGAACAGAATTGACGTAAACGAATGCGCGCAATTTATACAAACTCATGACAATTTTTTACTTATAACACACAGAAGGCCCGACGGAGACACCCTCGGTAGTGCGGGTGCGCTTTGTCTTGCGCTTCGTTCCATAGGCAAGACTGCATTTCTGATTAAAAATTCAGAAACTATCGATAAATATGCAGAGTATGTCGCAGATTTAGAGGCTGACGAGAACTATAAACCTGACACAATCGTTTCGGTTGACATGGCGGCAGAAACTATGTTCCCCAAAAATTTTGAAGCTGAAACCATACATTTATGTATAGACCACCACGTTTCTAACACTTTTTACGCTGAAAAAGTTCTCTTAAATGAGAACAAAGCGGCATGTGGTGAACTCGTTTTTGAGGTATGTGAAGCTATTGGCGCAAAAATTGACAAGCGATGCGCCGAGCTTTTATACATCGCAATTACCACTGACACTGGATGTTTTCAATACCTCAACACAAGCCCCGATACCTTGCGCACAGCTGCGAGACTAATGGAAATCGGCGCAGATTGTGGCACAATCGTAAGCACATTTTTCCGAAAAATTTCTAGGGCTAGAATGAAACTCGAAGCCATGATTTATGAGAGTATTCGATCATATAAAGACGGAGAAATCAACATTGTCATCATTTCAAAGGCTATGATTGAAGCAGCCGAGGCTGGTGAAAATGACTGTGATGATTTGGCTGGCATTGCTGGGCGAGTTGAAGGCTCAAAGTGCAGTGTCACTATCAAGGAAGTTGACGAAAATTCGTGCAAAGTTTCAGTCAGAAGCGGAAAAGATGTCAACGCTGGTGAGGTTTGCGCAAAATTTGGCGGTGGCGGTCACCCCATGGCGGCTGGATGCTTCATGAAGTATTCTACTGAAAAAAGCCGAGAACTTTTAGTGGAGGCAATACTAGAGGCATGGAACTAAATGGAATTTTATTGATTGACAAACCACAGGAATGGACAAGCCATGATGTGGTTGCTAAGTTACGTGGAATTTTAAAAGAGCGTCGCATCGGACACGCAGGAACTCTTGACCCCATGGCTACCGGATTGCTTACCATCTTTATAGGAAGAGCCACAAAAGGAGTTGAATATGCGATGGCTCACGAAAAAGAATACCACGCACGTCTGCGCCTCGGTGTGTCCACTGATACGCAAGATATCACAGGAAATGTAATTAAAACTTGCCCAGTAAATTTAGATAACACCTCATTTACCGAAGTATTGTCAAAATTTACGGGTGAAATCGAGCAAATCCCTCCGATGTACTCAGCAGTCAAAATTGGTGGCGAGAGGCTTTATAAAATCGCTCGTCGTGGTGATGAAGTTGAGCGCAATGCGAGGAAGATTACTGTTTCTGAAATTGTTCAAACAGGTGAAATTGATGGCGATATTTGCCTAAAAATTGTCTGCTCAAAAGGCACTTACATTAGGACTATTTGCCACGACATCGGCGAAACTTTGGGTTGTGGTGGTACGATGAGTTATCTTAGACGTGTTCGCGCCGGTAGTTTTTCCGTAGCCGATGCACTAAGTTTGGATGAAGTTCAAGCTCTAACTGAGAGTGGCGAAATCATGTCGAAACTCATGCCTTTGGAGAGTATTTTCTCGGAATATCAGACATATGTCACCGATGACTTACAAGAGAAAAAATGTCGCACAGGCGCAAAATTTAAAGCCGAAATCAGCGACGGTACATATAAAGTTTTGAGCCAAAGTGGTAGCTTCCTCATGCTCGCCGAGGCAAAAAACGGCATAATGAAATCAGTTAAAAACTTTTTTTAAGGACGAAAAAATGAAGAAAACGGCAATTGCTCTGGGCTTTTTTGACGGAATTCATTTGGGCCATGCAGAGCTGATAAAAAGAACTCAAATGCGTGCTGAGGCGCTCGGCGCTGAAGCAACAGTTTTAACATTTGACCACCCACCGGCGAAGTTTTTGAACGGTAAAAAAGTCGAGCTTTTGACCGATAGTGAGGTTCGCGCTTCCCTAATCCGCAGACTTTTTGAGAACACATCTGTTCTATTCGTAAATTTCACCCCCGAAGTCATGAAAATGTCTTGGCGTAGTTTTTTAGACTCTTTACGAGTTGAGCTCTTGGCGGTGCATTTGGTTGTAGGCTCGGATTTTCGATTTGGTTTTGGTGGCGAGGGCACTGCGGATAAGCTGAAATCATACTGCGATGAACATGGCATGACTTGCGATATAATCGACCCAATTTTGGCAAATGGCGAAAAAATTAGCTCGACAAAAATTCGTGAGCTGATAAAAAGTGGCGAAATCGAAAGCGCTAACGCACTACTCGGACACGCTCACGAAATCAACGACGTTGTTCGTTCGGGTTATAAATTGGGTAGAAAAATAGGTGCACCAACCATCAATATGCGCATTCCCGAAAATGTTGTCACCCCTCGTTTTGGCGTTTACGCTGCAAAAGTAAAATTTAACAGCGAGGAACACATTGCAGTTACAAATATTGGCAAGCGCCCTACGGTTAACAACGACAAGGAGACCACTGTCGAAAGTTATATTTTGGATTACTCCGGTGATTTATATGGTAGGCATGCTTGTGTTGCGCTGTATCATTTTATACGTGGCGAAGTCAAATTCGAGAGTATGAATGAACTTCGCGAACAAATCGCAAAAGATGAATTATCTACGAGAAAGTTCTTTGAGCAACAAATCAAACAATTCTAAAAAAACTCCGCCTTTTCGGCGGAGTTTTTTCTTTAAAATTGGAATATTATTCTATTATTTCGTAGCTACACTCTAAGCAAAGGTATCTAAATTTACACCCAATCCATCAACAGGCGGTGCAGATTCGGAAATTTGGTTTACAAGTTCTTGCATTTGCTGAGCACTGGAATTCATTGCCATGTCAGCTACAGACATAGAAACCGTGTGCAACAGCGAAGCATGGGTTGCAGATAAGAATGATGAAATCGAATCCATGACGCTACCTCCTTCGTAACTTATAGTTATATTCTAATACTAATTAGCAAAAAAATCAAGTTAATTAAATGTGAACACCGAGTTTTGCAAGAATTTCTGTAAAGTATTCAGGTAATTCCGAATTAATAACTACATTTTCGCCTGTTCTGGGTGATATGAACTTCAATTCTTTGGCATGTAAACACTGACCAGAAAGCCCCTTTTCGGCTTTCTTTTTGCCATATACCAAATCGCCGAGAAGAGGATGCCCAATATGTGTCATGTGTACCCTAATTTGGTGAGTTCTTCCGGATTCAAGCTTGCAACGAACATGAGTAAATCCCCTGTACCTAGCCAAAACCTCGTAGTGCGTAACCGCTTCGCGTGAGTTTTTTTCAGTTACCGCCATGCGTTTTCGGTCTACAGGATGACGACCTATTGGTGCGTTTATCGTTCCGCTGTCATGTTTTGGCGAACCATAAACTATAGCCTCATACACTCGTGACAAACTTCTGTCAGCTAGTTGAGCCGACAGCGCTAAATGTGAAAAATCATTTTTGGCAACAATAATCAATCCCGATGTATCTTTGTCAATTCTATGGACAATTCCTGGGCGTTTTTCTCCGCCAATTCCAGAAAGACTATCCTTACACTGGTGCAAAAGCGCATTCACAAGTGTTCCTTTTGGATGTCCTGGCGCTGGATGAACAACCATACCACGTGCCTTATTGACTACAATTAAATCGGCATCTTCATATGCAATATTGAGCGGAATATCTTCCGCAATCAGTTCAGTTTCTTGAATATTTTCCTCAATAAAAACGCATATTTCGTCACCATTTTTAGTTTTATAGTTCTTTTTTATCTCTTTCCCGTTTACAGTAACTTGATTATTTTCTATAAGTTTCTGCACGGATGTGCGTGTCTGCCCGTCAATAGAGCGCACGAGGAGAGCGTCGATTCGCTCGGCGCTCTCCCCTGCTATAAGTTTAATTTCAACCATTAATCTTTAAACTCCGCTAAAATATCATCAAGATCAAAGTCATCGCTTGCCGATTTCTCCGCCTGTACAGGTGGTGCAATCGGTCTTTGTGCTGGTTCTTCTTGCACAAGCGTGGCTGTTCTTTCAGTTTTTCTACTATGTACAGCCTCCGTTGGTCGACCATTCGGAGAACCGTCCCACTCAGAAAATGGGTTTTCAGGATCATGCTTAACCGGCTCACGCTTAGGTTGTGGCGCTGGCTCCGGTCTTGTTCTAACGGACGCACGACGAATCATTTCAATGTCGCCACCACGTTTAGTTTCATCAATTTCAGACTCGACATAGTCGTCCTCGATGATTTCTTTTCTGGGTTTTGGTGCTGAAATCGGCATTGGCTCTTCTTCCTCATCCTTATGAAAAGCGATGTAAAGGCAGAATAAAATTCCAAATACAACCACACAAATGTCAGCAAAGTTGAAAACATAGAAATCAATGAACAAAACTTCAATCATGTCAACGACATAACCTATAAACAGTCTGTCAATTCCGTTTCCAAGCGCACCTGCAAGAACCAGAGCAGCACTCCATCTTCCAAGTTTTGTCTTTATGACACCCGCTGAAAGCATGTAAATCACAACAAGCGCAAATACAGCCGTCACGCCGACTAATAACCAGCGAGTGTGTTCAAAGTCTTTCAAAAATCCAAATGCAACACCATAATTTCGGACATAAGTTAATTGCACTATGCCCTCAATCAATGGCTCAACACCTGTATTCAACGCGATATTTGATACCGTCCAATACTTGAGGCCCTGGTCGATAATCAAAACTAAAATTATTACTATGGCATAAACCATAACTTTAGACCTCCAAGATAGAATTATATTGCAGAAACAACACGAGCACAACGGTCGCAAAGTTCTGCGTGTTCACCGTTTTCACCAACGCTGTCGCTGTGAGTCCAGCAACGGACGCACTTAGCTTTTTCGCTAGGTGTTACTTTAATTGTCAAACCTTGGAATTCCGTTCCATTGTATCCATCGCCGTCACCATCAATGATTTCAAGCTCTGAAACTATGCAAACTGTTGACAGGTCAAAGTTTTTAATTTGTTCAAATGCACTTTTCGCACTTTCGTTTACAAAAACTGTAATTTTGGCATCAAGTGGCTTACCGACAGTCTTTTCAGCACGTGCAATTTCGAGCGCCTTATTTACATCTGTACGGAAAGCTTGAACAAGTGCCCAGCCTGCATTTTTATCCTCTGGCATGCTCCACTCAGCTTTTTTGCTTGGCATGTCATTGAGTAAAATGTGCTCGAGATTATCATTTTGTGCGTGAGGCATGGACAACCAAATTTCGTTAGATGTGAACGAAAGTATAGGCGCAATCAGCTTCACAAGGCTGTCAAGAATTGTATACATTGCAGTTTGAGCAGAGCGGCGAAGAGTTCCGTTAGCCTCATCGCAGTATAGTCTATCCTTAATAATATCAAGGTAGAAATTACTCATTTGTGTAACACAGAAATTGTGGATTGCATTCGTTACTGTGTGGAATTCGAACTTGTCGTAAGCCGCAATGCACTTGTCGATTAGCTCACCCAAAGCGCTTAAAGCCCAACGGTCGAGTTCGTCCATTTCAGCAAAATCAACTTGATTATTAGGATCAAAATCGCAAAGATTTCCTAATATATAACGTGCTGTATTGCGAATTTTTAGGTATTTTTCACTCAATTGTTTAAAAATCGCATCAGAACAGCGAATGTCAACTCTGTAGTCGGTTGAAGCCGCCCAAAGTCTCAAAACGTCTGCGCCATATTGCTTAATTATAGCTTCCGGTGCGACACCATTACCAAGGCTCTTATGCATCGCCTTGCCCTCACCATCAACTGTCCATCCGTGTGTGAGAACAATTTTATATGGTGCTTTTCCAGTCGTAGCAACGCTAGTTAGAAGGCTTGATTGGAACCAACCTCTGTATTGGTCAGCGCCCTCTAGGAACAAATCTTTTTCATATGGTGTTTCACATGAAGCGAAATGTGTTGAGCCAGAATCGAACCAGCAATCCAGTGTATCTGTCTCTTTTGTGAAGTGAGTGTCTCCACAGTGCGGACACTTAAAGTCGGTTGGGAGTAGCTCACTTGCTTCCATATCATACCAAGTGTTTGACCCTTTTTCGTCAAAAATACTTGAAACGCTTGTTATAGTTTCAGGTGTGCAAACAGGTTTGTTACAAGCATCACAGTAGAAAACAGGAATCGGCAGACCCCAATAGCGTTGACGTGAAATACACCAGTCAGCGCGCTCACGAATCATTGAAACCATGCGCTCATAGCCCCATTCAGGATACCATTTCACATTTTCACACGCATCAACAGCCGTATCCTTAAATGCATCAACCGAGCAGAACCATTGTGGTGTAGCACGGAAAATAATTGGATTTTTACATCTCCAGCAGTGTGGATAGCTGTGGACAATATTCTCGCTGGCAAACATTGCGCCTGTCTCGTTTAAATCCTCAATGATAGCCTTATTGCTGTCATCATAGTACATTCCTGCAAATTTTCCTGCATCCTCAGTCTGGAAACCTCTGTCATCAACAGGGACAATAAGGTCAATATTGTGCTTTTTGCAAGTTTGATAGTCATCAGCACCAAATCCGGGTGCTGTATGAACGCAACCTGTACCGCTTTCCATTGTGACATAGTCAGCAGTTAAAATAACAGACTCTCTCTCCAAAAATGGGTGCTGAGTGCGAATAAATTCCAAATCTCTACCGACAAAACGTGTTAGAATTTCGTAATTTTCAATTCCGCCTGTCTCCATAGTTTTTTTGCAAAGCGCTTCTGCAACTATATAGATTTCGCCATTGGGAGCTTTTGCCAAAACATAGCTTTCCGCAGGATTTACTGCAATAGCCTGGTTTCCGGGCAATGTCCAAGGTGTTGTTGTCCAGATAATGACATACATGTCAGCGATATTTCCAAAGCTTGCAAGTTTTCCTGCATCTTCTTTTACTTGGAATTTGACATAGACAGATGTGCAAGGCTCATCAGAATATTCAATTTCCGCTTCAGCAAGTGCAGTTTCGTCTTTTGGACACCAGTAAACTGGCTTTAGACCTTTGTAAATGTATCCATTTTCATACATTTTTCCGAAAACTCTAACTTCGTCAGCTTCAAAGTCAGGTGACATGGTTAAATATGGATTATCCCATTCGCCCAAAACTCCTAGGCGCTTAAATTCTTCACGTTGAATATCAACAAAGTTCTGCGCAAACGCATGACAAGCAGAGCGGAACTCAGGAATTGACATTTTCTTGCGGTTCAGCTTCTGCTTTTTTATGATTGCAGACTCAATCGGCATACCGTGGTTATCCCAACCTGGGACATACGGCGCTTTGAAGCCTGACATATTTTTGTATTTGACAATAAAATCTTTTAGAGATTTATTTAGGGCATGGCCCATATGAAGGTGTCCGTTTGAGAACGGAGGTCCATCGTGTAGGACGAAAGTTGGTTTGCCCTCATTTCTTTCGACCATTTTGTGGTATAAATCCATTTCATACCATGTGTTAAGCATTTCCGGCTCTCTTTTGGGTAGACCTGCTCTCATTGGGAAGTCTGTTTTTGGTAAATTAACTGTGCTATTGTAGTCCACAGACATAACGTAGTAACTCCTATCTTTCTGTTGTGAATGTGCCGTATTTATGGCTAAAGGGCGGATGCCTAATGGCTGCCGCCCAAGGTTTATCTAAACTAAATTAGTTTTTTTCTCCATGTGGAAGGTCGTCAAGGCTAAAACCTCTTGTAATTGGTGTGAAAGGTCTTGTTGGTTCGTCCTCAGCGGTTATAGGTGTTGAAATTTTATCAATTTCACGACTAATATCCATCTCAGGTGTTGACGCACTTTCAGGTTTTGCAAGGTTGTTTTCAATTGTTTTAATAGTTTCACGAGTTGGCTCTACCATGCTCGCTCTATTTGCCATTGCAGCATTTTTAAACTCTGAAAGTCCCTCGACAATCTTCATCTCGCTTAAGCGATCTAAGAAGTCGAGTTGCTTTGTGCAAAGTGTGCGCATGTCCTCTAAGAAGCGTGCAGAGGAATATTTCGCCTCAATAAGCTTTGCTTCTTCGTTTTGGACTTCAGCAGTTGCGCTTCTAATCATGTCGCGAGCCTTAACTTCTGTTTCTGTAAGCAGTTGTTGGCTTCTTTGTTTTGAGTCAAACTCAATTTGAGCACCCATTTTTTGAGCAGTTAGAAGTGTTCTGCTCATGATGTCCTCACTGCCTCTATAATCTTCGATTTTATTGGCAAGGACTTTCATTTTTGCCTTTAATGTCTGAACTTCTTTGTGCAATGCACTGTAATCGCCATATACATTTTCCAAAAATTCATCGACAGCTGCCATGTCATATCCACCAAACACGGCTTTTTCAAACGATTTTTCTTTTATCTCGTTAGGTGTCAGCATATCCTCATTACCCCTTTAAATATTCTACGGTGCTAGAGATATAGACCGTTATTTTCTAGTTCATCAACTATTTCCCCTGTAATTTGAACATTGCTTGGCGCAATGACAAATGTTCCGCCGGGGATTCTTTGAATTTTGCCGTCGAGAGCATAAGCAACTCCGCTTAAGAAGTCGATTAATCTTCTCGCTACTTCGGCATTGACTTTTTCAATATTCATTACAACCGCACGACGCTCTCTCAAGTGGTCGGCGATTTCTGCTGCGTTTTCAAATTTATCCGGTTTTACTATAACCATTTGTGGTGTGTTTGAACCAAAATTGCTAAAACTTGAGCGGCTGTTACTTGCTGTTCCAAATGCGCTTGATGCCGCAGTTTGAGCCGAGCCAAAACCTTGTTGTGAAGCCGTTGCACTTTGTTGTGTGCTTTGTGGTCGTGGTGGCGCTTGTTCCCTCACTGGTGGCTCTTCATTAAATCCCTCTTCAGGGAATTCATCGTCGTTATCGTAAAAGTTATCGTCCTCGTCATAGGGACGCGCTAGATTTTTGAAATTTTCAAGTATGCCCATTTCAAACCTCCAATGTCAACCTAGGCTGATTAATATTGTCTGTCGCCAAATATGGCAGAACCCACCCTGACCATGTTCGCACCCTCTTTGATGGCATCACAAAAATCATGGCTCATTCCCATAGACAGAAACTCCATGTTAACATTATGATGTTTTTTCGCTCCAATGTCAATAAAAAGCTTATACATTTCGGCAAAAAAACTATAATTTTTACAACTTGCGGTCGAAATCGGCGGAATTGTCATCAGTCCACGCACTTTTAGGTGGTTCAATTCTCCACACGTCGCTATAACTTCATCCAAATTTTGGATATTCAATCCGGTTTTACTTTCTTCATCGCCTATGTTTAGCTCAATCAAAACGTCTTGAGTTATGCCCAAATTTGCCGCCGTCTTGTCTATCAAACGAGCAAGCTCTAAGGAGTCGACCGACTGAATAAGCGAAACATTGCCAACCACATTTTTGACTTTGTTCTTTTGCAAATGCCCTATAAAATGCAGTGGCGCACCATCGTAAGCCCTCTCTTCAAGCTTTGCGACCATCTCCTGCACACGGTTTTCCCCACAGGCGTCAACGCCACCCAAAACCGCCTCACGCACCTTATCCGCTGAGTTCATTTTACTCGCGGCAACAAGCAGAACGTCTTCGGGTTTTCTGCCCGAGCTTATCGCCGCTGTCGCCATTTGCTCACGAATTATTTCTATATTTTTCGCAATGCTCATGTCCTATCCTCCGAATTTATTTCTAATACCTCATTGCCCGAGAAAAGCTCGGACGAGTCTATAATCAAAAAATCTCCACCATCGTAAACCCGCTCCACCGAAACCTGCTCTTCGCTTCCCAAAACAAGCTTCGTCACAAACTCTTCCCCGTCGATTTCATACACTGCATTTTTCGGAACATACAATCCGCTAAAATTACCAATATACAGCTCACCGTCATAGCCCCTCAAATATATAGTGTCGAAACTCTCGCCGACGAGCGAAAGCTTAAGCGCCGTTTCTTCGTTTGCTGTTTCTCCGATTTCGTCTAAGCGGAAAGCAATATCTCCAAAATATGGGTTGAATATTTCATATTCCTCGCCAACTTCAAGCAACTTTGCATTTTCAGCATCGACACAAGCATAAAGCCAGCCAATATCTGAAATGATTTTCCCCGAAAATGATGAGGTTTTTTTCAAACTTTCAATTTCAGAAATTGCAGATGGAGTAAGCCTCGACGGCTTTGATAAATGCTCATAGCCATCAGTGTAAGTCGTGAAAATTCCGCCGACAGGAATCGCTAAGTTCGCCGTGATTTCATAGCCCCGAGCTAGTTTTTGCCCCTCCAAATGTTCGGACAAAAATGCCTCCTCACTTATAAAGCCTTGCTCCTCCCTCAGAAAAACACCACTAATCGGCATTTTTTGAGAGACACTATGCTCGTACACCTCAAATGTTACGAGCTGTGTTTGGGCGAAAAGAGGCACAGCCGACAGCGTTATGTACGAAACGATTGCTATTAAAATCGAAGCGCTCATTAGCGATAACAGCCTGTCACGCATATGCTAGTCCTTATCTTCTATAGACAAAGGCTTTGGCGGAATAATAGTCGAAATTGCGTGTTTATAAATCATCTGCTGTTTTCCATCTGTATCAAGGACGACGACAAAATTGTCAAATCCGCAGACCTGTCCTTTAAGTTGGAAACCATTCATCAAAAACACGATGACCGTCATTTTTTCTTTTCTCGCTGTGTTGAGAAAAACATCTTGTAAGTTTTGCTGTTTCTGCATTTTTGTGCAAACTCCCTTTCTTTGGGCGGTTAAAAAACCGCCAACAGCAACTTACTTGATTGTACCACAATAAGCCACTGTATAAAATAGTAATTTTGTACAAAATACACTAAAGGGAAAATTTCCCTTTAGCACAGTCGATAAATTCACCCTCAGCCACATTTTGGCTATGTAGTGTTTTATTGACTGTGATTTTGTACTTCGTCTATTTTATACCATGTTCACTGAAAAACGCTGTCGAAACCTGTCTTGCAAATTCAAAATCCGCTACTTTTTTCCATTCTATCCAAAGTGCGTCCTTATGTCGCCTAAACCATGTCAGTTGACGCTTGGCATATCGACGGCTTTCGCGCTTTATCGAGTCTATAGCGCTCTCCATATCGCACTCACCATTTAACGCCGACACAATCTCCTTATACCCTATAGCCTGCAAAGCCGTGCAATTTGCCGGCACACCCTCGGCTAAGAGTGCTTGAATTTCGGGCAACAGTCCCATTTCAAGCATAATATCAACACGCTTGTCAATTTTTGCATACAAGTCCGCCCTATCCTCATAGCTTAAAACTATCATGGACGCATCATATTTTGGCGGTATGCTTTTTGTATACTCATCATGTTCTGTGATAGTTTTTCCACTCAATGTGTAAACTTCTATCGCCCGAACAATTCGCCTCTTATCCGCCGGAGCGAGTTTTTCAGCTCTTTGTGGGTCAACCTTCGCCAATTTATTTAAGGCGAATTCACCACCCTTTTCGTCATACTCCGCTTCGAGTTTCAGCCTCAAATTTTCATCAGACGGCGCCGGAGCAAAATCTCTCCCTGCTATCAGGGAATCTATATAAAGACCCGTACCCCCGACGATTATAGGAAGTTTTCCTCTATCTAAAATATCGTCGACGCATTTGCTCGCTTGCTCGACGTATTTGGAAACGGAAAATTTCTCGTCGGGGTTCACTATATCTATCATATGGTGGGGTATGTTTTTAATTTCCTCGGCGGTGGGTTTTGCCGTACCTATATCCATTTTGCGATATATCTGCATGGAGTCGGCAGACACGACCTCACCGCCGTATTGCTCGGCAATCTGAACGCCAAGACCAGTTTTTCCCGAGGCTGTCGGGCCTGTTACTATTGCTATCTTTTTCTGCATCTTTTGGGTTTTCTCCTAATGCGAATGTTGTTTTAAAACTTTTATGTTGGTCTCCTCGCCACAACAGTGGCAGTAGTTGGGTGCGCCAAATCGTTTGGACTGTTCAAGTTTTTTGTCGCAATATGGGCAACGAAAATATTTATGGTTGATAAACAAACTGACTACCACAAATAAGAGCAATGTGCCTATTGCCAAAATTGCAATTCCTCTGCTTTTTTGCTCGCCAAATGCCAATCCGTCCAGTAAAATATAAGCCAAAACTAAAACACTGAATATTCCATTAAAAACTGCAATATTTTTAATCATATTAAGAATTTTACCTGTTCCGATTGGTACGCTGTCTGAAATATATTCTCGCATAATAATTGCAGAATCTTCATCTAAAACTTTACCGCAACTATTGCAAAAACAATATCTTGATAATGGCAATCGCTTTGCACAATGAGGGCATTTGTGTGAAAATGTCATTGAAACTGCAACTATGATGAAAATTGCACCTGCAAACAAAAGAGCATTTGCTTCCTGCATTGCTCGTATATATTCAAGCATTGAAGAATAGTTATTCGATACAAGTAGCGTTATTACGCTTATAAGCATTAGACTTATTCCAAGATAGAGAACCGTATTTATCATTATAACCTTTTGAGTTAATTTCATAAAAGTACCTCCTAAACGATACGTTTACACTGTTTGTCCAACTCCTTCTTTGTCATTGTAAATGAAACGGGTCTACCGTGTGGGCAATATTTAACCTTGCCCGATAGCACTAATTTAACAATCTCTTCTTGTTCCTGTCGCTGGATATTTCGCCCTGCTTTAATCGCCGCTTTGCACGCCATTATGTGCAAGATATGGTCTGTAAGCTCTTCCGAATCATTTTCGCAAACTTCTTCAACAGTCGCAAGCGCTTCTGCACGGTCGATTATTTCGGGAATTGCTCGAATTATCATTTCCCTGTCGCCAAACTCTTCAATCTCAAAGCCTAAATTTTCGAGTTTTTTCATTTTTTCTTCCATAGTTTCCGCAAATTCGCCCGATGGAGTGAAAACTATAGGCTCTAAAAGACTTTGCGACATTGGGGTCATACCACGCAGTTTTAATGCATCAAAAATACTGCGTTCATGCGCTGCATGTTTGTCGATGAAAACCAGTTCACCCTCACACTCAGCTATAATATAAGTGCAAAGTGCTTCGCCGATTATTTTGTAATCAGGAAGTGTGAGCGCTTCGGGAATTTCCTCCGTTTTAGTCTCTTCGATAATTTCGACTATCGGAACTTCGACTACTGTAGCTTCAATTTTAGGAGCTTTGATTTCCACAATTTCTTGTGGCACGTTTACAGTTTGCGGACTATACTTTTTTTCGATTTCTATGGGCTTTTCGATTTTTGTCTCGGCTACCGATTTTATGATTTCGACTTGTTTGAAATTTTCAGTCACGGCTTTGGGTATGCTTAAGTCACCTTTTTGTGCTGTGAAGTCATTTAGCTCAAGTTTCATCTGGCTTTGCGGTGCGACTTCATAGAGTTTAGCCGAGGCATTATATTGCGGCTTTGGACTTGCGGGTATTGCGTAAGACTTTGTACTTTGCGGTGTGCTAGGGGCAATGTCGGGTGTTTTGACGTTTTCTCTTATAAGGCTTTCGGTTTTGGGTGAAACTCTCGCTTCAGGCACTCTTCTCTCAGCCGAAAGTGCGGATAAAACAGCGTAGTAAATACATTCGAAAACTTTTTTCTCGTCCGAAAATTTTACTTCTGCTTTTGTGGGATGTACATTGACGTCAACTGCGGCATTGCTAATGGTCAAATGCAAAACACATGCTGGAAATTTTCCGACCAGTAGTGAATTTTTAAATGCTTGTTCAACTGCGGTTTGTAGTGCTAATGAGCGTATCCATCTGCCGTTTACGAAGAAAAATTGCATTGCGCGATTTCCTCTACCGCCGGAGGGTGAGGAAACTAAACCCTTGACAGAAACACTGTCGTTTTCACTCTCACAGGGTAGCAAGCTCTTTGCGCTCTCTCTTCCGAAAATTGCGTAACTAGCGGATAAGAGGTCACCATCTCCCGGTGTGAAAAACTCTTCTTTTCCGTCGTGAATACAGCGCACGGATACTTCTGGGTGCGACAAGGCACATTTCATTGCAGTTTGTACACAAGCCGAAGCCTCAGCGCGATCACTCTTCATAAATTTAAGTCTTGCCGGAGTGTTGAAAAATAAGTCTCGAACTATCATGCTTGTACCTTTTTGACAGCCCGTTTCGTACATTTCCATAATATCGCCCGATTCAACGCTCATAAAAATTCCTGTGTCGGAGCTTTTGGGTCGACTGCGAAGCTCTATTCTCGAAACTGCGGAAATTGCGGCGAGAGCCTCACCTCTAAAACCCAAAGTGCCAATTGCTTCAAGTCCAAATTCGTCTTTTAGTTTACTTGTGGCATGGCGAATAAAACAAACGCCCGCATCCTCGGGTGACATGCCACATCCGTCGTCAGTTATGCGGATATAAGTCAATCCGCCTTTTTTAAGTTCTAATGTTATATTAAATGCCCCTGCATCAATGGAGTTTTCCATTAATTCTTTGACGACCGAGGCAGGTCTCTCAACAACCTCACCAGCTGCAATTAAGTCTGCAACATGGGGGGACAGTACATTTATGGTTTGCAATTTATCAATCCTTTCGTCGGAGCTTTTAAAGCTCAGGAGGGAAAATACCCAACAGGGCATTTTTGCCTAAATACATTATATAATAAAATTGTTGAAAATTCCACATAAAAATGATACAATATTTTACTAGCGTGTCAAAAAGGCAAACACGCTATCAGAGTGGCTTAAACTCTACATGTCAAGAACATAGATTTTTGCCGTTCTGATGCCTCACGATAATTTTACAAAGGAACATACTATGAGCTATAAAAGAACTGAAATTGCCCCTGAACTAATTGATGAGCAACTAATAATTGCTAAAAATATTAAAACAAGCCTCGATATGACAGGCAAAAAAAGGCTTGCTTTTGTCGATACTTATGGATGTCAGCAAAACGAAGCTGACAGCCAAAGAATACGTGGATTTTTATCTGAAATGGGATATGATTTCACCAAAGACGAAAAAGTCGCCGACGTTATTGTTATAAATACCTGTGCAATCAGAGAGCACGCCGAGCAAAGATACCTCGGAAACATCGGCGCATTGGTACACACAAAGCGTAAAAAACCTGAGCAAATCATTGCCCTTTGCGGATGTTCTATGCAACAGTCGCATATGTCCGAAAAAATCAGAAAATCCTTTAGACATGTCGATATAGTTTTCACTCCACACACACTTTGGAGATTTCCCGAAATGCTAAATCGCGTACTCACCGAAAAAGGACGAGTTTTTGACATAGACGACAGTGAGGGTGCAATTTTCGAAGGCATCCCCATGGGTCGTGACGGAAAAGTCAAGGCTTGGCTTTCGGTTATGTACGGATGTAATAACTATTGCTCTTACTGCATAGTCCCCTACGTGCGTGGCAGAGAGCGTTCAAGATTGCCCGAGGATATACTCAGCGAAGCTCGTGAGCTTATTTCTGAGGGCTATAAAGAGATTACCTTACTGGGTCAAAATGTAAATTCCTACGGTAAAGACCTCGAAAATCCAATTAATTTTTCGGAACTTATTAAGCGATTAAATGCCCTTGACGGCGAGTTTGTCATACGCTTCATGACAAGTCACCCTAAAGACGCTACCGAGGAATTATTTAAGACCATGTCTGAATGTGAAAAATGCGAATCACACATACACCTGCCTTTGCAGTCGGGAAATGACAGAGTTTTGAAAGAAATGAACAGGGTCTATGACTCTGAAAAATACTACTCACTAGTCGAAACCGCAAGAAAATATATGCCTGATGTTGTAATCACCACCGATATAATCGTAGGCTTCCCAAGTGAAACGGACGAGGAATTTGAGGACACTTTAAAAATGGTCGAAAGAGCCCGTTTTGATGCTATGTTCACCTTTATTTTCTCCCCACGTGTCGGAACTCCTGCGGCGAAGATGGAAGATATTCACACCAGAGAAGAAAAGCAAGTTCGCTTTGACAAGCTACTTTCTGTTGCAAATAAAATTTCAGAAGAGCAACACGCAAAATATTTAGGAAAAACCGTCAGGGTTTTGGTCGACGGTGAAACAGGCGAAGCAGATTATAATTTATCTGCACGAACAAAAGGCGGAAGACTTGTACGCATTAAAGGCGATGTTTCACTCATAGGCGAATTTTTAGAAGCCAAAATTACAGATACTCGAACTTGGGCGCTGTTCGGCGAAGTTATATAGAAAGGGATGGGTGCGTATGGCGGAAATGACTCCGATGCGCAAGCAATATAAGGAAATCAAAGAGAGGCATGACGATTGTTTGCTGTTTTTTCGTCTTGGAGATTTTTATGAAATGTTCGACGAGGACGCATGTGTTGCCTCACGCGAACTAGAGCTTGCTTTAACCACTAGGGACAGAAACAAACCCGTCGAAGAGCAGGTCCCCATGTGCGGTGTTCCCTACCATTCCTGTGAGGCATATATTGCAAGGCTGATTTCAAAAGGCTATAAAGTTGCGATATGCGAGCAGGTTTCAGACCCATCTGAGTCTAAGGGCATTGTCGAACGTGATGTCGTCAAAATCATCACTCCGGGAACAGTAACAGAAGCCTCCATGCTCGACGAGGGAAAATCAAATTACATGGCGGCGGTTTTCCTTGATGGAAATATGGGCGCAGTATCTTTTTGCGATATTTCAACAGGCGAATTTTGCCTTGCAACTTTTGAAAGCGACCCCTTGGAGCACATCATAAACGAACTATCGAGATTTTCACCACGTGAGGCAGTTTTGAGTGACAAAGCCGCTGAAAATGATGTCTTGAGAGAGTTTTTAAGACTTAAATTAAACTGCGTTTTCACTGCGGAAAATACTCGCTTTGACTATGTAAATTCTGCAAAAAACTGCTGTCAAATTTTTGAAGTTAGCCATATAGAAAAGCTGGGGCTTGAAAATTTACCCTTTGCAGTCTGTGCAGCCGGCGCACTGTTGTCATACTTAATCGACACACAAAAAACCAATCTTTCGAACATTCGAACCATAGATTTTCTCTCGGATGAGAGCTTTATGGAGCTTGACCACTCCACAAGAAGAAACCTCGAATTGACCGAAAATATGAGAAATGGCGAGAAAAAAGATACACTTTTATCTGTCCTCGACATGACTAAAACGCCCATGGGCGGCAGGCTTTTGCGCTCTGTAATCAATCGCCCACTCGTGTCCGCAACTGCGATAAAAGCTAGACTTTCGGCGGTTTCTGAGCTGAATAAAAACAGCATAATTCGTGCCGAGCTGCGAAATTCGCTCAACAGCATAGGTGACATGCAAAGAATTATCGGTCGCATAATTTCAGGTACAGCCGGCGGACGTGAGCTTCGTGCTTTGGGCAATTATTTCAGTCCTTTGCCCGAAATTGTGATGAATTTAACCGAAACAAAATCTGCACTTTTGAAGAAGATAAAATGCACCGAAACCCTCGGTGATTTATATGAAATTATTGACAAATCCATTTGTGAAAACCCACCTGTTTCTGTCCGTGAGGGCGGAATTATGCGTGAGGGTTTTGACGAGCATTTGGATTATTTGAGGGACGTTTGCAAGAACGGAACTTCACTTTTAGCCGAGCTTGAAAGTCGTGAGCGTGAGCGCACAGGCATAAAAAAACTCAAAGTCGGCTACAACAAAGTTTTTGGTTATTATATAGACGTTCCACGTTCAGCGGAGCACAATAATTTACCCGAAAACTATATCAGAAAGCAAACTTTGGTATCAAATGAGCGATATTTCACTGAAGAATTAAAGGAACTTGAAAACACATTATTGACCGCAAAAGACAAAATCGGCGACCTTGAATATAAATTTTTCTGCGAAGTTCGTGACAAAATAGTTGAAGCAACTGAGAGAATTTTGGCGGTTGCGGACAGCGTCGCCATGCTCGATGTCCTGTGTTCATTTGCCGAGGTTTCAGTCAGAAATAGCTACTGTGAGCCTGAGATTGACCACTCACGCAGTTTGAGCATAACCGAGGGTCGTCACCCTGTCGTCGAGCTTGCGCAAACAGCCGGAGCTTTTGTATCGAATGACACACACTTGGGCGAAAACGAGGGTAGAGTTGCGATAATTACAGGTCCGAACATGGCGGGTAAATCTACATATATGAGGCAGACAGCGCTCATTGTTTTGATGGCGCAAATCGGTTCATTTGTACCCGCAAAAAGTGCCGTAATCGGAGTTGTAGACAGGATTTTTACCAGAATTGGCGCATCTGACGACCTCGCTTCGGGACAAAGTACATTCATGGTTGAAATGACAGAAACATCAAATATTCTAAAAAATGCTACTAATAAAAGCTTGCTAATCTTGGACGAAATCGGAAGAGGAACTTCGACTTTTGATGGTATGGCAATCGCTCGTGCAGTTTTGGAATATTGCACAGACAAGAAAAAATTAGGCGCAAAAACCATGTTCGCTACGCATTACCACGAATTATCCGCACTTGAGGGCACACTAGACGGAGTTATTAATTTGAATATTTCCGCCAAAAAACAGGACGGAAAGCTCATATTTTTACGCAAAATTTTACGTGGTGCAGCTGACGATAGTTACGGAATTGAGGTTGCAAAACTCGCCGGCGTGCCTGATAGCATCATCAGAAATGCCAACAAATATTTAAAAGAACTCGAGTCGGGCGCACCAAGAGAAAAAGCCCCCGAAGAGGATTTCTCCCCACAAATCACACTCACACACATGAGTGGTGAAGCTGTTTTTAACAGGCTACGTGGCGCGGTTGTTGAGGCAATGACACCAATTGAAGCGTTGAACTTTTTGTTCGAACTTAAAAAGGAGGTCGATGATAGTCCGTGATGAAATTACCATTTATTTACCGAATGCGTGTGATGGAGTTTTATTCAGCTCTGTTATACTTGCCCATTCATAGCATAATTATACCAATTTTGTTCTCTTGGCATGCATATTCCAACCCGAATATGTACACCGAAACTGAGTATAATCTTGCATATTATGTGTTCTCTTTTGCCGTTATACTCGTTATATGTAGGCGATATTTAAGGCTTGAATACGACGGCTTGATGGACGGAAAAATCCGCAGTGCAATTGTATTTTTACAAGGTCAAGGTCTTTATATTGTCGGGCTTCTTTTACTCGTAAGCTTTTTCTCTACAACCGGAATTGACCCTAGTGAATACCAAAGCCCAAACAACGAAGCAATTGACGAGATGGCAAAGCTAAATTCTCAAGCCGTCATGGCTTTTGGAATATTCTTAGCTCCACTTGTCGAAGAAGTTCTTTTCCGAGGCGTTGTTTTTGGAAGAATTAGACTAAAGCATAGGGCGCTCGCATATATAGTATCGACGATTTTATTTGCAATTTTGCATGTTTGGCAGTTTGCAGTGAACGATTTCGGCGCTCATATTCTGATTTATGCTATTTATTACATTCCATCTGGGCTGGTTTTAGCTTGGTGTTATGAGCGAAGTGGGACTATTTGGATACCGATTTTTGTCCATATGACCATAAATAATATGGCATTTTCGGTGGTTCAATAATTATACGAAAGACGAGGGATTACAATGGCTAAGTACGAATTGACAGCGGATTTATTGACTGGGCACAAACTCATAGATGATGAACACAAAGAGCTTTTTCGTGCAATCAATGATTTGATGGAGGCATGTTCATCAGGTAAAGGCAGGGCACATTTGGAAAGTACCTTCAACTTCTTGGAGGGTTATATCGCTAAGCACTTTCAAAACGAAGAAAAATTGCAACAGAGCGTTAATTATCCCGAATTGACACCGCACAGACTTTTACACGAACAATTCAAGAATAAAACAAGGTCAATTGGCATGATTTTGCGTAAGGACGGTGCGAGCATGTCGGCATTATCAGAGCTTAATATGTTCATTGCAACCTTGGTCAACCACGTGCGACGTGAGGATAAAAAAATTGCCGATTTTATAAAGAACAAATAGATAAAAAGAGGCTGTGAAATTTGTTTCACAGCCTCTTTAAAGTTTATAAAATTATACGTTGAAAGCGTCGTTTCCGAGGTATTTTGCAACGTCGAAAAGTTCTTCTTCAATGCGTAGAAGTTGGTTGTATTTAGCAACACGGTCAGAACGGCTAGGAGCACCAGTTTTGATTTGACCAGCGTTTGTAGCAACACTGATGTCAGCAATTGTTGTGTCCTCTGTTTCACCTGAACGGTGAGAGATAACAGTTGTGTAGCCAGCTCTGTGAGCCATTTGGATAGCATCAAGAGTTTCTGTAAGTGTGCCGATTTGGTTAACTTTGATTAGGATTGAGTTAGCAACGCCCATTTCAATACCTTTTTTCAAACGCTCTGTGTTTGTAACGAAAAGATCGTCACCAACAAGTTGAACTTTTTTGCCAAGAGCGTCAGTAAGCATTTTCCAGCCGTCCCAATCGTCTTCAGCCATGCAGTCTTCAAGTGAGATGATTGGATATTTTTCAGCAAAGTCAACCCACATAGCAACCATTTGCTCACGTGTCATAACTGTGCCACGTTTTGGTAGGTGGTAGCATTTATCATCATTATTGAACCATTCGCTTGTAGCAGCGTCGATAGCAATTTTGAAATCATCGCCAGGTTTGTAACCAGCTTTTTCAATAGCTGTCATAAGAGCTTTAAGAGCATCTTCGTCACTGTCTAGGTTTGGAGCGTATCCGCCTTCATCACCAACACCAGCTGATTGAACAACTTTTTTAAGTGTGTGGAAAACTTCTGCGCACATACGAAGAGCTGTTCTGAAGCTATCAGCAGAAACAGGCATAATCATGAACTCTTGAATGTCAACAGAGTTAGAAGCATGAGCACCACCGTTTAGGACGTTCATCATTGGTGTTGGAAGAGTTTTTGCGTTAACACCACCGATGTAAGTGTAAAGGCTGTTGCCTGTAGCTTGAGCCGCAGCATTTGCGCAAGCTAGTGAAACACCAAGGATAGCGTTTGCGCCTAGTTTGCTTTTGTTTGGTGTGCCGTCTAGCTCGATTAGAAGTTTGTCGATTGATGGTTGGTCAATAACATTTAGACCAAGTAGAGCCTCAGCGATAATGCTGTTTACATTTTCAACTGCTTTAAGAACACCTTTACCTAGGTAACGGTCTTTGTCGCCATCACGAAGCTCGCAAGCTTCAAAAATACCTGTAGAAGCACCTGATGGAACAGCTGCACGGCCTACAATGCCGTCTTCTAGTGTAACTTCAACTTCAACTGTTGGATTTCCTCTTGAGTCAAGGATTTCTCTAGCCATTACGTCAACGATTTCAAAAAATTGTTTCATAAAAATTTTCTCCTATATTTTAAATTATTGGGTTAGTAAATTGGTGATTGTGCGATTGCGCTTATTATACAGTCTGAATTAGGCTTTTACCTGTCATTTCAACAGGCTTTTCTAGTCCCATAACTTCAAGAACTGTGGGCACAACGTCACAAAGCTTTCCAGCTTCGAGTTTGACATCTTTTCCGACGACAATAAGTGGAACTGGATTTGTTGTGTGTGCTGTTTGAGGAGTGTTTTCCACCTCATCAAACATGCTTTCAGCGTTACCGTGGTCAGATAGGATGAAGCAAATGCCGTTTTGAGCTTTCATAGCTTCAACAACTTTTCCAAGGCATTCATCAACAACTTCGGTCGCCTTAACAGCAGCTTCGACTATGCCAGTGTGTCCAACCATGTCGCAGTTTGCAAAGTTTAAGACAATAACATCTTGCTTGCCCTCTGCGATATATTCAAGCGCTTTATCAGCGACTTGATATGCACTCATCTCGGGGATAAGGTCATAAGTTGGGAACTCTTTGGATGAGGGGATAAGCTCTTTTGTCATACCCTCAAAGTTTGTTTCAACGCCACCGTCCATAAAGAAAGTGACATGGGCATATTTCTCAGTTTCAGCAATGCGAAGCTGAGTATAGCCTTTTTTGCTCAAATATTCGCCGAAAGAATTGTCGATTTCCTTTGGTGGGAAAGCAGTTTTCAGCCATGTATAACGCTCATTATATTGAGTTGTGCAAACATAGTTTAGAGGAAGCATTCCGCCTTTTCTCTCAAATCCTGTAAATGCTTCTTCGGTTAAAGCTTCTGTGATTTCTCTTGCTCTATCAGGTCTGAAGTTTATGAAAATAACGCTGTCATCAGCTGAAATTTTGCCTTCAGGGTCGCAAATCATAGGTGGTACGAATTCGTCAAAAATATCGTTTTTGTAGTGTGCATCAACTGCCTCAGCTGGGTCAGCGACAACATCAGCCTCACCGTAAACCATGGCATTATATGCTCTTTCAACACGTTCCCAACGCTTGTCTCTATCCATTGCATAAAATCTGCCTTGAACTGTTGCGATTTTTCCGCAATCTAGCTCTTTGCACTTTGCCATGCAAGCACGGATATAGTCAGCACCAGTTGTTGGTCCAACATCTCTTCCGTCCAAAAATGCGTGGATATAGACTTTTTTAAGTCCATGTTTTTTTGCCATTTCGATAATAGCGTACAAAATTTCGATATGACTGTGAACACCGCCGTCAGAGAGCAGACCCATCAAATGCAGGCTAGTTCCCTTTTCGGCACAGCTTTTCATAGCTTCATTATAGGCTTCATTGTCAAAAATTTCACCTGATTTTGCGGCGTTCATGATAAGTGACAAATCTTGGTATACAATACGACCAGCACCGATATTTAGGTGACCAACTTCACTGTTACCAATTTGACCGTCAGGAAGTCCGACATCGCCACCTGAAGCTGAAAGAACTGTGTTCGGATAATTTTTTAGTAGATTGTCGATATAAGGAGTTTTTGCTACTTCGATAGCATTATACTTTGTCTTTTCGCCAAAGCCATAGCCATCTAGGATAATAATTGCGATTGGAGTTTTGCTCATATAAGTTTCCTTTATAATTAAAAATTATCATCGGCAAGGCTAATTAATCCCTTTGAGATTGATTAATCTTGCGCTGTTGCTGCTGCTATTTTTGCAAAATCAGCAGGTTTTAGTGATGCGCCACCGATTAGACCACCGTCAATATCGTCCATGGAAAGTAGTTCTTCCGCATTGCCGGCATTCATAGAACCGCCGTATAGGATGCTGATGCAACGTGCTGCTTTTGCGCCATATGTGTATTTAACAACACGGCGGATTTCAGCGCAAACTTCTTGTGCTTGCTCTGATGTAGCAACTTTACCTGTTCCGATAGCCCAAATTGGCTCGTAAGCAATTACGCATTTGCGAACTTGGTCTTCACTTAGTCCGGCAAGAGCCGCTTTTGTTTGATACGCAATGTATTCAAGAGTGAGCGCAAGCTCTCTTTGCTCTAGGCTTTCACCAACGCAAATAATTGGAGTTAGTCCGTTAGCAATTGCAGCTTTTGACTTTGTATTAACCGAGAAATCAGTTTCGCCGTGATATTGTCTTCTCTCGCTGTGTCCGATGATGACATATTTCGAGCCAAGTTCTGCAATCATTGCGCCTGAAATTTCGCCTGTGTAAGCGCCTTTTTCGTGTTGTGAAATGTCTTGAGCGCCCGCACTGATGCGACCTGTATCTTTAACCGCTCTGCCAAGCACTGAAAGCATTGTTGCAGGTGAGCAGATTACAACATCACAAGTTTTTGTCTTGGGAAGCTCTTGCTTTAGTTCTTCAATAAAGTTTTTAACTTCACCGGCAGCCATGTTCATTTTCCAGTTACCGGCTATAATAGCCTTACGATATTTCTTGTTCATTTTGCAGAGGTCCTTTCTAATTGTGGTTTAAATATATATTTTAGTGGGGCGTTTGAGGGGGCAAAGCCCTCATCAAACTAGATAAATAAATGATTTAAAGCTTATTTATCTTGTAGGCAAGTTACACCGGGAAGTTCTTTGCCCTCCATAAATTCAAGTGATGCACCGCCACCTGTGCTGATGTGGCTCATTTTATCTGCTAGACCGAACTTTTGAACGGCTGCTGCTGAGTCACCACCACCGATGATTGTGATTGCATCGCTCTCTGCCATTGCTTCTGCAACTTTTTTAGTCCCGTTAGCAAATGCATCAAATTCAAAAACACCCATTGGTCCGTTCCAAACCACTGTGCCCGCTTTTTTAACTTCTTCAGCAAATTCTGCTGCCGATACTGCACCGATATCTAGTCCCATTAGTTCTTCTGGGATATCTTGTCCTACTGCAATTTCAACAGGAGCTGAGTCCGGTGCAAATTCTGCCGCCGCAACGCAGTCACGAGCAAATAGGAATTTAACGCCTTTTTCTTCAGCTTTTTTAATCATTTCACGTGCATAGTCGAGTTTGTCGTCTTCGCAAAGTGATTTTCCGATTGCGCCGCCTGTTGCTTTTACGAAAGTAAAGCCCATACCACCACCGATGATGACTGTATCCGCTTTTTCAAGGAAAGAGTTGATAACTCCGAGTTTATCGGAAACTTTTGCTCCGCCCAAAATAGCAACTAGTGGACGCTTTGGATTTGAAAGTGCTCCACCGATAAAGTCTAGCTCTTTTTGAACAAGTAGACCTGCAACTGCTGGTAGGTAATCCGCTACACCTGCTGTTGAAGCATGTGCTCTGTGAACTGTTCCGAAAGCATCAGAAACGAAAACTTCAGCCATTGAAGCAAGTTCTTTTGCAAAATCAGGATCATTTTTTGTTTCTTCTTTGTGGTAGCGTAGGTTTTCAAGCATTAGAACTTCGCCAACTTGAAGCGCAGCTGCTTTTGCTTTTGCATCTTCTCCGACAACATCAGTTGCCATTTTAACGGGTTTACCAAGAAGTGTTGAAAGTCTTTCGCAAACAGGTGCAAGACTCAATTCTTTTAACCACTCACCCTTTGGTCTGCCAAGGTGAGAGCAAACGATTAGGCTAGCTCCGCTGTTTAGTACGTGCTCAATTGTGGGAAGAGCGGCACGAATTCTCTTATCGTCTGTGATTTCTCCTGTCTTTTTGTCCATGGGTACGTTGAAGTCGCAACGCATTAGAACGCGTTTGCCTTTCAGGTCTAGATCTGTGACTGATTTCTTGTTGTAACTCATAGTGATTAAAGATCCCCTTTCATAATGCCATATTGCATGAGTTCCGGAAACCCTTGCTGTCTTAGTGCCTCAAAACACATGATGGCGACACTATTCGACAGATTTAAGCTTCTCGCTTCGGGTATCATAGGAATACGCACACAACGGCTATAATACTTAATTCTCAGCTCCTCAGGGAGCCCTTTTGTTTCTTTTCCAAAAATTAGCTTGACGTTTTGCGAAAAATCGGCTTCAATATAAGTATGCGGTGCTTTTGTGGTCGCAAGCCATATATTGTCGTCTCCGTGCTTCATAAAAAACTCATCGATGTTTTTATAAACCGAGACTTCGACCATATGCCAATAATCCAGTCCGGCACGTCTGATTGCCTTTTCGGATATATCAAAACCAAGAGGTTCGATAAGATGAAGTCGTGCGCCGGTTGCCGCACATGTTCTGGCTATATTTCCTGTGTTTGCAGGAATTTCCGGTTCAACTAGCACAATGTCTATCAAAATTATTTTGCCCCCATTTGATTGAAATTTGATATAAGGCTATTGTAAACTAGTTTTCTGAATATTTCAAGGGTAAAAATAACAAAAATGCATGAATTTGCCCGATTTTCTCTAAAATTTATATAAATTTCATAATTGCTTAATATAAATCTAACGAATATTGGTATATTCGGACGTTCGTACAAGCAAAAAATAACATCTGAAAGGCTAAAAACTATGACTATATTGTATTTTGTAGTGCCATGTTACAACGAAGAGGACATGTTGCCCATAAGTTCAACAAAATTCTGTGAAAAATTAACAGAGCTAATTTCAAAAGGAAAAATATCAGACGAAAGCCGTATCTTATTAGTCGATGACGGAAGCCGAGATAACACTTGGGGGATAATCGAAGAGCTTCACTCAACTAACAAGTATTTTCGTGGTGTAAAACTCAGTCGTAACAGAGGACACCAAAACGCACTCCTCGCAGGGCTTATGGTTGCCTCAGAATTTTGTGATTGTGCCGTTTCTTTGGACGCAGATTTACAGGACGATATAAACGCCGTGGACGGCATGTTAGATAAATTTCATGAGGGTTGCGAGGTCGTTTATGGTGTTCGTAGTTTGAGGGCAACAGACACGAAATTTAAACGTGGAACTGCTCAAGGATTTTACAAAATCATCAATTCCATGGGCGGTGAGCTTGTCTATGACCATGCGGACTATAGACTTCTCTCAAAACGTGCGCTCTTATCTCTTGGTGAATACAAAGAAACAAACTTATTTTTGCGTGGTATGATTCCAAAAATGGGCTATAAAAACGCAATTGTCGAATACGAACGTGGCGAGCGTGTCGCCGGTGAAAGTAAATATCCGCTCAAAAAAATGCTTAAGTTTGCGTGGGAGGGCATTACGTCACTTACAATGCGACCACTTGATTTGATTTTTGGAGTTGGAATTTTCTTCTGTGGTGCGGGAGTTTTGTCGACAATAATTCTCGCGCTCTTAGACGAGCTTGAAGAGGTCGGAGCAATAATCTCTGCTCTATCATTTTTCACAGGTGTTAACTTATTAGGACTTGGCATTGTTGGTCAATACGTGGGTAAAAATTACATGGAGAGTAAAAACAGACCTCGTTACCATATCGATATAGTTTTATAGCACGAAAAGGTTTTTTGCACACAATGCAAAAAACCTTTTCTATTTCCCTATAAAGTACCAAGTTCAATTTGGCCTTCTTTGTTCAAATAATAGCTCGCCATATGAACTTCATTCCTGACAGAATAATGTCCACTGCCGATTTGCATTTTTGTGGGCGCGTGAATAGTAGTGCCTTTAATTCTGCACTTTGAGTAATCATATTCTTGGGCAACTACATCATCTAAATCGCTTTCAAGCTCAGCAATTTTTTCGTCATACAGTTTTCTTTGTTGTATGAGTTGAGCTAAAAGCATTTTTTTGTTCTGGTCTAAGTTTTCAACACCGCCATGTACCAGTGAGTTTAGGTTTTGTACAAGTTTTGCGAGAATTTCTTTGCTTTCAGCAATTTTTTTCTCAATTTCTGCTTTCGCATTTGCAAATTTTGGACTGCGCTCTATTACAATATTTGTAGGAGTGTTTGCTTTACTGCCAATTATTTTCGCACTGACACTATCAAAAGCCGTGCAAGACCCACCGGCAAGCACTCCCTTGCCTGAAGTCGTTATAACCGAGCCTAAGCACTGAACCGTACAATTTATTATAGTATCCGCAACTATAGAAGCACCACAGTAAACGTGGCATTGCTCAATAAATTTGCACTTAATAGTTCCACCTGCACTCAAATTTCCTCTGCTATCGCCATTAACGCCTTTTGAAATTACGATATCACTTTTAGCAATTAACGTGCTGTCGCCAACTATACCTTCAACAAAAATTCCGCCGTCGGCATTAATGACAAAACCACTGCCAACATCACCTTTTATGTAAATATCTCCGCCGAAAGTCAAGTTTCCGACAGACAAATCAACATTCCCGTTTATTGTCAGCACGTTTTCAACATTATACATTTCATTCACAAACGAAAGTGCGCCTTTGATGCTCGAGAGCAAAAGAGTTCCGTCCTCGGCGAAATGGGTGTTATTCCCTTGGGGAATAGTCGGCATAAACCCTGCCTTTGCATCAAGTGGCACACCCTCGATATTGACACCGTCAACTCCCTCAGTGGCATGAAAAACTCTGCAAAGCTCAGTATTTTCTTCAATCTCGTTTACCATGTTTAAGTTTCTTAAATCTACATTTCCGAAAATGTCCTCGACAAAGTTCGGCCCTGTCTTAATGCTTACAATTTGCTCAATTCGTCCGTCATCACCATCTACAGGTTCTATGCCATTTGCAAATTTTGTAACTTGACAATATGAAAGTGAATTAACTGCGTTTTCGACAATTTTTTTGTCGACGCCATGAGTAATTCCTCGTTCTGCAATCGCCAAATCCATGGTTTCCATATCGATTGCCTCACCGCCATGAAGAGGTGGTAAGATGAAAAAATATCCACTCATAGAGTCAGCCGAAACATAAAAAACAGGTTTGGCGTCAATCGGTGTCACCGGTGTCTCATCTTCGGGTTTTGCATCGGATAGGATTAGGTATTCATCAATTGTCGACATAAGTTCACCAACGAACTTATCAGCGCTCTCATCACCGACAAAATTATTGTACGTTGTCGGCAAATTCATCTTTTTGCAAAATGTTCTTATCTTGTCGAATACTTCGTTTTCTAATGACCTCGTCGGTTCTGTCGGTTTGATTACCACTTCTCCGACTGCTGTGGTATCATTGTCTAAATTTTCGGCGGACTTCTTTTTTAGCTGCTGTTCTTTCATCTTTTGTATGATGGAAAATAAATTTCCGCTATCCATTGCGCACGTCCTCCCCGATTAAGCATTCCATGTACATACATAATACATTTAATTGCGTGGAAATGTAAAGTATTTTTTATGATATTTCACTTTTTTTCTATAAGAAAACTTATTAATGAGTTTAGTACTTGACAATTGGCGATAAAACCATTATAATAACAATGTTAACGCCATGAATTATGGCCCTTAAAGCGCCTAGTGCGTATTTGGAGGGAGGGAAATAGAATGTCAGAAATCCATGTAAAAGATAATGAATCACTGGACAGTGCTCTTAAAAGATTTAAGCGTAGCTGTGCTAAGGCTGGTGTGCTCTCAGATCTTCGCAAGAAGGAATATTATCAAAGCCCCAGCGTAAAGCGCCGTAAAAAATCCGAAGCTGCAAGAAAAAACAAAAACAAGCGTAGCTTCTAATTTCAGTGCTACAAAGACCGAAGAAAAGTTCTTCGGTCTTTTTGCGTTTTATCAGACTTCCTTAACTTAGTGGTTTTTATACTGGATAGAAAAAAGCAAGCCGAAATTTCGACTTGCTTTTATTTTATACTGCAACAACGGCAATTTTCTCACCCTCAGCGGTGATTTTAATTTTCTCGGCAAGAGAGCGACGTCTGTCAACAAGCTCTGTTGCAATTGGGTCTTCAATTTCACGTTGAATAGTTCTACGCAAATTTCTAGCGCCGTATTTAATGGAATAACTCTTTTCTGTCAAGAAGTCAACAACGCTGTAATCCCATTCAAGTTCCATGTCCTTAGTTTTCATAGACTCTGATAATTCTTCAAGCATAAGTTTTGCAATAATTCTGAAATTATCCTCAGTCAATCTATTGAAGTGTACAATTTCATCCACACGATTTAAGAACTCAGGGCGCAAAAATTCTTTCAAAGCTTTCATAGCTTTTTCGTTGTTTTGCTCGTTTATTGTGCGGTCAAAACCAACAGAACCACCTTGCTTTTCACTACCTGCATTCGTTGTTAGTATGACAACTGTATTTTCGAAATTAACGGTTCTACCATGTGCATCGGTAATTCTACCATCATCCAAAATTTGTAAAAGCACATTCAAAACATCTGGGTGCGCCTTTTCTATTTCATCAAAAAGTACCACAGAATAAGGTTTTCTGCGTATTTTTTCGGTCAATTGTCCAGCTTCATCATAGCCGACATAGCCAGGAGGTGAGCCGATTATGCGTGAAACGGAGTGTTTCTCCATAAATTCTGACATATCAAGTCTGATAAGTGACTCGGGTGAATCGAACAAATCTGCCGCAAGACGTTTTACAAGTTCGGTTTTACCCACACCTGTGCTACCTGCGAAAATAAAGCTCACAGGTTTTCTCTTTGCGCCAAGTCCGACACGGTTTCTTTTTATCGCAGAGCAAACAGCACTAACAGCTTCGTCTTGGCCTATAATATGCTCAGAAAGTCTGCTTTGAAGCTCTGAAAGCTTCACAAACTCATCCGAACGTATGCTACTTGCAGGAATTTTTGTCCAAAGTTCGATAATTCTCGCTAAATTCTCAGGTGTAAGTGAAGGACTTTTCACACTTTCAAGTTTTCTTTGCTCGTCAGAAAGTTGCATATCACGACTTCTGATAACCGCCAAACGCTCAAAGTGTTCTCCCTCAGAATCAGCCAAAAGCAGCTCACGCTCTTTTTCAAGGTCTTCACGCTCACGCAAAACTTCTGCTAATCTTTCAAGCTCAAGGTTTTTAAGGTTTACATCAGAGCAAGCCTCATCAATAAGGTCAATCGCCTTATCAGGTAAAAATCTATCAGTTATATATCTCTCAGAAAGAGTAACCGCAAGGTCACACATTTCGTCAGAAATCGCAACACCGTGATGCTCTTCATAATAATGCGCTATGCCCTTTAATATCGCCGCAGAGTCAGCTATTGATGGCTCTGATACGGTTACAGGCTGAAATCTGCGCTCTAAAGCCGCATCTTTTTCTATGTGTTTTCTATACTCAGCAAAGGTTGTCGCGCCAATAACCTGAATTTCGCCTCTTGAAAGCGCAGGTTTTAGGATATTAGCCGCGTTCATAGAACCCTCGGCATCACCAGCTCCGACAATATTGTGAACTTCGTCAATGACTAAAATTACATTTCCTTGCTTTCTGATGTCCTCAATTAAAGACTTCATACGGCTTTCAAATTGTCCTCTGAATTGAGTTCCGGCGACCAAAGCCGTTAAATCCAAAAGATAAACTTCCTTGTCACGTAGCTTATATGGCACGCTGTCTGTCGCAATTCTCTGCGCAAGACCCTCTGCAATTGCAGTTTTACCGACACCGGGTTCACCGATAAGACAGGGGTTATTTTTTTGGCGTCGATTTAGGATTTGAATAACACGCTCAAGCTCCTCTTTTCTGCCTATCATGCGGTCGAGTTTACCCTCTCTCGCTCTGTCAGTTAGGCAAATGCAGTAGTTTTCAAGCGCCCTTGTACGTTTTTGTTTTTGCTGGCCGCCCTCTTTGTTTGCATCTCGTTGGGGTGACTCTTTATTTTCTGCGGGCAAATTTGGATTTTGTCCGTCATTACCATTGCCCATAAGTCTGCTCAAAAATGGAAATGTCGCAGTTTTTCCGTCGTCACCGTCCTCTGAGACATCCTCTTCAGGTATCACAGGAACATTTCCGAACATTTCCATAGCCTCATTCATACCACCTGTGAGGCTGTCTAATTCTTCCTCTGAAAGACCAAGGTTTTTGACGAGGTCGTCCACAGGTTTTATTTTCATTTCACGGGCACAGCTAATGCAAATACCCTCTGTTACGTTATTACCGTTTTCTATTTTTGTTATAAAAATGACCGCTACATTTTTTTGGCAGCGAGAGCAAATTTTAGCTTGCATTTATGCTCCATTCCGCCGCTTCGCATCGGCTGATATTATTAAAATGCTTTTATCGCGCGAAGCAAAATATGATAAAAGCTGTGTTTGCTTAGATTTTTAGTAAAGAAACAAGCAAGTTATTGTTCATAAAGAAAGACGCAAGTATGGAGTCTTCAAGCATACCATCGGGGAAAATTAACCCTGCATAACGCAGACCCCATGCAAGAACTGTGCATATTAAAATGCCCTCGACAAATCCACCTACAAGTCCTCCTATATCGTTTGCAATACCTATGTGAGGAATTCTGAAACTTAGGTTTGAAATATTTCCAATTACAGTGAGAATGATTGCGCAGAGTGAGAAAAACAAAATAAACCCTGCTATATAAGCAATGTTGCTACATACAACTTCGGTGATTGACACCTGCAAGTTCACTGAATTTTCAAATGCGTATTCACGAGCTTGAACAGCCATAATTTCTGCGGCATCGTCATGAACTCCAAGTTCAGCGAGTGTTTTCTTCGCAACTGTTTCTATGATATCAGGGTTTTGGTCGAACAAATCTTCAACAGAAAATTCACTGCTGTCTATACCCAAAGTTCCATAGACGGCTTCGTCAACCAAAGTTCCAACATAACCACTTGCAAAAGGTCGCAGTGCTGTTACAACTTCCTGTGAGTATGTGTTTGAGACAATATTTCCGACAATAATGGAAATAAAAATAACTATTATGCCACCGACACTCATCAGCAGTCCTTTTTTATAGCCACCCCAAACAGCGGCGGCGATAATTGCAATAAATGCCAGTTCCAGTAGCAGATCCATATTTTCCTCACTTCCTGTGTATCACAACGGCATTCTTCCAAACGAGAACATCGTCGTTTCTATATGTAATAATATTATTTGGTACAAATTCATTCTCTATCGTATATTTAACCTCAAGTAGACTTGTAAAAACAGTGGCATTTTCACCAAAAATCACTGTTGGATAATCCCCTGTTCCAAATTTCCGAGGCATTTTGCCTAAATTATTGGTTTCGCCAAGAACTTTGCCGTTTAAACTCAGCGCAAGCACCTTATTTTCGGTCATAATATAGAGTAAATCACCAAATTTTTGAATGCTTGAAAAACTTCCGACAAACTCCCCTGTTTCCTCTCCATCTGCATGGTAAAATACTATTTTTCCATCACTAACAGCGGCTATGCCATCATTTAAGGCATAAAGTTTGCAAGAAATTCTTTCATTCAATACTTGAGTATATAACTCTTCGCCCGAGATGTCAAGAACTGTGATGTATGAATTTTCATTATTTTCACAAAAAATAAAAATATTTTCATCAGAAAAGACAGCAGAAACCTCTTCCGCCCTAGCAATATAGCGAGTAAACATCTCATTTTCACCGTCAAAGACTTCGACAGCGTATGAGTAGTAATAATCATCACGAACGATAATTAAAACATTCTCATTCATGACAAGCGAAACGATTTCGCCCTCGCCCGAAATTTCAAAATCAAATCCGTCAGAGCCATAAACCCTAACTTTATCATTCGAAACGATGGCGACTTTTTCTCCATCAGATGCGGTTTTCTCAAGGTCAAACTGCATTTTCTCACTGAAAACCAATTCACCCTCAAGTGAGTATATGTCAATACCGCCAAAAGAAATACAGGCAAAGTTTTCTGATAATTTATATGAGTGTTCAGTTTCTGAATTTAACTTCAAAAACTTAGGTTCAGCCAAATTATTAAACGAAAAAAATGCAAATATACATATCATCGCTATGACCAATATTGTCGCAAATGTTCTCGAAAGTGTTTTGGTAGCCATTGCAAACTCCGTTTCTTCAAAGTTACAATACTATACCATTTTATTCCGTGAAAAATTGCTCGAATTTTGTCATATGCTCATCATTTCGCCAACTGCACCCTCATACCAAAGCTTTGACATATAAAGTCCTTGCGGTGGCATGGTTGGACCTGTCAATCTCCTGTCGCCTTTTTCTAAAAGCATGGGAATTTCTTCAGGTTCAATTTTTCCATGTCCTGCGTAAACAGCAGTTCCGACAATCGCCCTCGCCATATTGTACAAAAATCCATTCGCACACACGGCAACTTCAATTATATCACCTGTCTTTTCCGCTTTGCAATAGTGAACTGTCCTAACTGTCGTTTTTGTTTCCGTTCCGACACTTCTAACGGCTTTAAAGTCGTGTGTTCCCTCGAAAGCACGACATGCCCGCTCTAATCTGTCAAAATCTATAGGCGATGGATAAAAGCACACTCTGTCGTGTAAAAATGGTGCTCTTATTCTGCTGTTCAAAATGCGATAGACATATTCCTTTTTTATGCAAGAGCCTATGGCATTAAAGCCCTCTTCGGCTTCAACCGCCATAGAAACAGCAATATCAGATGGCAGTCTTGTGTTAACTGCGAGGGGGATTTTTTCCGTTGGAATTTTACTTGTAGTAATAAAGTTTGCGCAATATCTAAGTGCGTGAACTCCTGCGTCTGTTCGTCCGCAGCCGACAAGTTTTACAGGGTGTCCGACGGCAAGTGCAAGCGCATTCTGCACCGTTTCACCTACAGTGATATCCTTTTTTTGGATTTGCCAACCGTGATAATTCGAGCCGTCATAAGATAATTTAATTGCAATGTTTCTTTCTGTCATAAATTCTCCAAATTAAACCAAAAAGTCTAATGTGTTAATAAAAACAACCGCCCCAAGCATCACAAGCCCTAAAATCAGTGCCATAAAATCGCCTGATTGCAATTTCAAAACCCTCATTCGTGTTCTTCCGACACCGCCATTATAACAACGGCACTCCATTGCGATAGCAAGTTCGTCTGCTCTTTTAAATGAACTGACAAAAAGTGGCACTAATATCGGTAAAAGTGATTTTGCTTTTTCTGCGAGATTTCCCGTATCAAAGCTTGCACCTCTCGCCCTTTGTGCTGACATGATTTTGTCTGTTTCGCTTATCAGCGTTGGTATAAACCTAAGTGCAATACTCATCATCATAGCAATGTCGTGAACGGGAAATTTTATTTTTTTCAAAGGATTCATTAATAGTTCAAGTCCGTCGGTTATAGCAAGCGGAGAAGTTGTATATGTCATTATAAAAGTTCCGCTGATTAAAAGCACAACACGAAGTAACATAAAAATCGCCCTGTGAATTCCCTCAATCGTTAGGGTTAAAACTCCTAATTTAAAAATTACGTCCTCACCTTGCGTAAAAAATGCGTTTATAAATGCAGTCATAACGATTAGCAAAACCAGAGGTTTTAATCCACGAATTAACATCATAGGTTTAACTTTTGAAATTTTGGCGCTTGCCACCAAAACAATTGCACAAACCGCATATCCTGAATATGAGTCCACCAAAAAAATTGTAATCAAGTACAAAAACGTAAGCAGAATTTTTGTTCTGGGGTCAAGTCTGTGGGCTGCCGTTTTGCCTGGGAAGTACATTCCCAAAGTTACATCTTTTAACATTGCGCACCTCCTCGGATTTTAAAAATCTCCTGACTGAGATGCTCAAGTGTATAAACGCCCTCGGGTAAATCTATGCCTTTTTCTCTGAGTTTATCGGCAATTTTTGTCGCCGCCGGAACTGAAAGTCCTATGTCTGTAAGCTCTTTTGCTCTCGAGAAAATTTCGGATGGCTTTCCATCCATTGCAATTTTGCCCTTATGAAAAACCACAAGTCTATCTGCAATTTTTGCAATATCGTCCATGCTGTGACTTACTAAAATTATAGTTGCGTTTTGAGCATTTTTATAGTCCATTATCCTGTTTAAAATACTCTCACGAGTTTCGGGGTCAAGACCCGCCGTTGGCTCGTCCAAAATTAAAACCTCAGGCTCCATCGCAATAACACCGGCGATTGCAACACGTCTTTTTTGCCCCCCCGAAAGTTCAAGTGGTGATGCTTTCAGCATTTCTTCCGAAACATCGGAAAATTTCGCTGCACGTTCAACTCTTAATTTAATTTCGTCCTCGGATAGTCCCATATTTTTCGGGCCAAAAGCGATATCGGCAAAACAAGTTTCTTCAAAAAGTTGATATTCTGGATATTGAAACACCAAGCCAACTTTAAATTTAGCTGCTCTTAATTTTTCTTTTGATGCGTTTATATCCTCACCGTTGAGTGAAATTTTGCCATCGCTTGGCTTCATAAGTCCATTTAGATGTTGTATAAATGTTGATTTCCCACTCCCCGTATGACCGATAACGCCGAGAAGCTCGCCTTTATTTATAGTTATATTTACACCGTCTAACGCGACGGTTTCAAACGGAGTGTTTCTGCCGTAGACATGGGACAAACCCTCCGCTTTTAAAACAGCTTCCATCTTATAGTTATTTTCCTTTCAATGCCTCTGCTATTGCTTCGGCACAGTCCTCTACCGTCAAGGCACTAAGGCTTAGTGTATCCATTCCGCCTTGTTTTAATTTAAAAATAAGCTCAGTTGTTTCAGGCACTGAAAGTCCTAGCTTATATAATTCTTCAACTTGTGAAAAAACTTCCTCGGGAGTTCCCTCCATATGAAGATTACCGTCCGAAATGACCAAAACTCTGTCCGCATGAATTGCTTCACGCATGTGGTGAGTTATTAAAACAACGGTTATCCCCTCTTGGCGAAGTTTTTCAATTGCAGACAAAACATCCCGTCTGCCCTCTGGGTCTAGCATTGCTGTCGGCTCGTCCAAAACTATACACTCCGGCTTCATCGCCAAAATTCCCGCAATTGCAATTCTCTGCTTTTGACCACCAGATAGATGGTGCGGAGCTTTTTCACGAAACTCATACATGCCCACCGCTTTTAACGCATCGTCCACACGTTTTCGAATTTCGTCTGAGCTTAAACCCAAATTTTCAGGCGCAAATGCGACATCGTCCTCAACAACGCTTGCGACGATTTGGTTATCAGGATTTTGAAAAACCAGTCCTGTTGTACGTCTGACTTCCATCATGAATTTTTCGTCTGCCGTATCCATACCCGATACAAAAACCTGTCCGCTTTCGGGCAAAACAATGCCGTTAAAATGCCTCACAAGTGTTGATTTTCCAGAACCGTTATGCCCCAAAACCGCAACAAAACTACCCTTTTTGATTTCGAGGTTAACGCCGTGCAAAACCTCTTTTTCACTGTCCGCCGAGTGATAAACACTAACTAGCTCGACAGTTTTAATCATTTCCATGAATCTGCGCCTCCGATAAATCGGCAAGTTGCACCGCATGGCAAATATAAACCGCTGTCTTTAACAGGCAGTCCAAGTTCTTGGCTTTCGCTTCTGCCACCGAATTTTCTTGCAAAAATACTCTGTGACATATATGTCAAGACCGATGGTGAAAGTCCTGTTGTATATGAGTTTATGATTGCAAACAAAGGCTCGTCAGTCATAACTTCGGAAACAAGCTCTAAAAATCCCCAAAGATTTTCTTCAAGCTTCCAGATTTCACCTTGAGGCCCTCTGCCATAGCTCGGAGGGTCCATTATAACTGCGTCGTATCGTCTGCCACGGCGAATTTCACGCTCTACAAACTTCACGCAGTCGTCAACAATCCAGCGAATAGGCTTTTCGGAAAGTCCGGAAGAAGCCGCATTTTCCCTCGCCCATTGAACCATGCCTCTCGCAGCGTCGACATGACATACCGTTGCACCTGCCGCCGCACATGCAAGCGTTGCCGCGCCTGTGTAACCGAAAAGGTTTAAAACGCTAATCTCTCTGCCTGCATTTTTGATTTTGTCCATGGCAAAATCCCAGTTTGTTGCTTGCTCAGGAAAAATTCCTGTGTGCTTAAAATTCATGGGTTTTACGTTAAACGTAAGCTCGCCATATTTAATTTGCCATTGCTCGGGAACTTTTCTTCTGTCCCAAGCACCACCGCCCGAATTTGAACGGCTGTATTTTGCGCTGAAATTACCCCACGCTTTGTTTCTGCGGTGGGTGTTCCATATTACTTGAGGGTCTGGGCGCACCAAAACATGCTCTCCCCAACGCTCTAGCTTTTCGCCGTCTGAGCAGTCTAAAACTTCGAAATCTTTCCATTTATCAGATATCCACATAAAAAATTTTTCCTATCTTGAAATATAAATATACATATTTTAATCATTTTACTAATTATCAGGGTATTATACCATTATTACAAGCCAAGGTCAATATAAGTAAGTATATATAGTCAAAAATCGGGTTTACTTTTTGTCAAAAACGTGGTAGCATGTTAAACAAAGAAAGCAAAAGAGCGAAATTGGGAGGGTTTTTGGTGAAAAATGGATTTTTTGCCCTTATTTCACGTATGAGACTCATAGGTCGTTGGGGTCTTATGCGCAGTAATTCAACAGAAAACATTCAAGAACATAGCCATATGGTGTCTGTTTTGGCTCATGCTTTGGCAGTAATCCGCAAAGAAATTTATGGCAAAGACTGCGACGCTAATTCATGTGCCACTGTTGCGCTCTACCATGACGCTTCTGAGATTTTTACAGGCGATATGCCAACGCCAATAAAATATTACGACCCCGATATACAAGCGGCATACAAAAGAGTTGAGCACGCGGCGGTTTTAAGGCTGTCTGAAAGCCTTCCGGAAGCACTTAGACCATCTTTTTCCGAAATTTTCACTCCGAAGGATGAGGAAATCGAAAAAATCGTAAAAGCAGCAGATAAACTTTCAGCCTACATAAAATGCGTTGAAGAATGTTCCGCCGGAAATGCAGAGTTTAAAAACGCAAAAGAGCAAACATATAAGGCTTTGATTGAGATGCAAATGCCCGAAGTGTCGTATTTTCTTGAAAATTTCGGCGATGCCTTCGGTTTAAATTTAGATGAACTAACTTAGAAAAGGGGAAAATTAATGAAAGCAATTGTAACAGTTATTGGAAAAGATAAGGTCGGAATTATTGCCGATGTCTGCGTGTTATTGTCCGAACACAACGCTAATGTCTTAGATATCAGCCAAACCGTTATGCAAGATTATTTTACTATGATTATGCTGGTTGACACAAAGGGATGTTCACTTCCTTTTGCTGATTTGTCTAGCATATTGAAAGCTCGTGGCGAGGAAAAAGAGCTTCAAATCCGTATTCAGCGTGAAGATATTTTCAACGCAATGCACCGCATTTAATTAACTGGGAGGAATTTACACTATTATGATAAATACAGGCGAAATACTTCAAACTATAGAGATGATAGACCAGCAAAACCTTGATGTACGCACAATCACAATGGGAATTTCTCTTCGTGACTGCGCCCATGAGGAAATCGAAAAAAGCTGTACTAAAGTCTATGACAAAATTTGCAGATATGCTCAAAAACTTGTCAAAACAGGCGAGGATATAGAAGCAGAATTTGGAATTCCCATCGTCAACAAAAGAATTTCAGTTACACCTATCGCACTTGTCGCCGAGAGCTGTACTGCACAAAATATAACTCCCTTTGCTGTTGCACTCGACAAGGCGGCAAAAGAGGTTGGAGTTAACTTTTTAGGCGGTTATTCCGCACTTATCCACAAAGGATGTACAATAGGTGACAACAAACTTTTAGACTCTATACCCGAAGCCCTGAGCACAACAGACATTGTATGCTCAAGCGTTAATGTTGCCAGCACAAGAGCAGGTATAAACATGAATGCAGTCCGTAAAATGGGTCTAATCATTAAAGAAACTGCAAGATTAACCGCAGATAGCGGCGGTTTAGGCTGTGCAAAACTTGTTGTTTTTGCAAATGCGGTTGAAGACAACCCCTTTATGGCAGGTGCTTTCCACGGAATTGGAGAGCCTGAGTGTGTTATAAATGTCGGTGTTTCAGGTCCCGGTGTTGTCAGCCACGCTTTAAAAAGTGCCAAAGGCAAACCTTTTGATGAAGTTGCAGACGTTATCAAAAAAACCGCTTTCAGAATTACAAGAATGGGTCAACTTGTCGCACAAGAGGCTTCAAAAAGACTTGAAGTGCCTTTCGGTGTTGTCGACCTTTCACTTGCCCCAACTCCCGCAATCGGCGACAGCGTAGCCGATATTTTGGAAATTATGGGCCTATCTTCTGTCGGTGCTCACGGAACAACAGCGGCGCTTGCGCTCTTGAATGACGCTGTTAAAAAAGGTGGAGTTATGGCTTCGGGTCACGTTGGCGGATTATCCGGCGCATTTATCCCTGTTTCCGAAGATGCCGGCATGATTAGAGCTGCTGAAAACGGACTTCTAACCCTTGAGAAACTCGAGGCTATGACTTGCGTTTGCTCCGTTGGTCTTGATATGATAGCCGTCCCCGGTGACACTAGCGCCGATACAATTTCGGGAATTATCGCTGACGAAAGCGCTATCGGAGTTGTCAACAATAAGACAACCGCTGTTAGAATTATTCCAGCACCAAACAAAAAAGTCGGTGATCGAGTTGACTTCGGCGGACTATTGGGAACTGCTCCAATAATGCCTGTTAACCCAGCCGACCAAAAAGAGTTTATCGCACGTGGAGGGCGAATTCCCGCTCCACTTCACAGCCTGAAAAACTAGGAGAGATTTTAGAATTATGGAAAAAGCAAAAATTGATAGAATAAATGAGCTTGCAAAACTCGCAAAAGAACGAGAACTTACAAACGAAGAAGCTTCTGAGCGTGAAATATTGCGCCGTGAATATATAGAGGAATGGAGAAATAGCACAAAAGCAGTGCTTGAAAATGTCTATATTGACGACGGAAAAGGCAACATATCTAAACTAGACAAGAAAAGCTGATTTTATATTATTTATTTTTAATTTTCCCTTGAAAAAAATAGTATTTTCTAGTAAAATTATTTTGTACATTACTACTAATGTGCACTCGCTTACATAAAAGGGGAAAGATCAAATGGGAGGAAAGATAAGGCTTATTCTAGCTGATCCCGATGAATCATTCAGAGCGATGTTTATTGATGCAATTGAGAGTGACCCAAATTTGGATTTGATTGCAGTTGTTGGTGACGGAGCAGAGGCTCTTGAACTAACCGAAAGACTTCACCCTGATATTTTGTTGTTGGATCTCTTGTTGCCCAATATGGACGGATTGGATGTTATTTCTACGCTTAATAAAGGCATATTTAGGCCCGAAATTATTGTTCAATCTTGCTTCACATCTCAGGCAGTTGCACTAAGATGCCGAGAACTTGAAGTCAGTATTATGGTAACAAAACCTTGTAGTATGGAAAGCATATTACAAAAAGTCCATTTTGTTTATCAACATCGGGAAACGGCAAAACCCGAATTGGTGGCAAAAAAAGCAAAATCTTTAGTTGTTCCTCAAGGCGAGCAAAGCTCCGACGATGCACAGTCTTACAGAAGATGTGCAACAGAGCTTTTGCAGAGAATAGGAGCTTCGGCTCATTACAATGGTTATTACTATATGCGCGAGGCTGTTGTAATTAAGCTTCTAAACTCACACAGGAAAATGAAACTTACGACCGAATTATATCCAGAAATCGCAAAAAGATTTCAAACCACATCAGTTTCTGTTGAAAGAGACATGCGAACCATGACAGACGCTTTGTGGGCAAATGGCGGTAGAGAGGTCATAATGAAACATTTGAATGTAACTTGTCCTGAGACAAAACCGGCAAATGCAAGATTTATAGCAATGCTCGCCGAGCGCATCGGCACATGCTGTGATGATTGCGATATCAGAGCACTATGAAAACACCGTAACTGCAAAACTCCTCAGAATGTTTTGCAGTTACGGTATTTTTTATGTTCTATTTTCAAGTGGAACATGTTTGTAGCAATACTCCGCGTGGTCGTTCATAACTCCTATAGCTTCTAAATAGGAAAAAGCTGTCACCGTCCCCATGAACTTAAATCCGCGTTTTTTAAGGTCTTTTGCAAACCTATCGGAAAGTTCATTCTTAGTTGTCACGCCATCGAATGGATTATACACCACTTTCCCGTCCGTAAAGCTCCAGATATACTTTGAAAAGCTACCAAATTCCGAAACGACTTTTAAATAACTCTTTGCGTTTTGAATTGTAGCAAGAATTTTGAGTTTATTTCTAACTATTTCTTGATTTTCGAGTAACTCTGCAATTTTTTCATCGTCATAGTTTGCAATTTTCTCGGCATCAAAATTATCAAAAGCACGTCTAAATGCATCACGTTTTTTCAAAATCAAAAGCCAAGACAAACCACAGTGGAAGGACTCCAATATAAACATTTCAAACAAATGCGCATCATCATGCGAGGCAATGCCCCACTCGTTGTCGTGGTAGTCTTGGTAAAGTTCGGACTTTTCAAGCCCCGGCCAGTTGCATCTTATCATAAAATCACCACCTTTTTTTCATTGTACCATAAGATTAAGGCATTGCCAATAATTTAAATGTGTGGTATGATTTATTCGCCTAATTTAAATTGCGAAAGGTATTATAATGATTACACTAGAAAATTTATCCTTTTCATACCCAGCCAAAGATTTGTATGACAATATCTCACTGAGCATAGAAAAAGGAGAGCATTGCGCCCTCATCGGCACGAGCGGAAGCGGAAAAACAACGCTTATAAATATCATGACAGGTCGAAATAGATATCTGTTTGACGGAAAATTGACCGTCGACCCCGAGTGCAAAATTGGCTTTACGGGGCAATTTTACGAGCGTTCAAAAGAGGATGTAACCGTCTTTGACTATATAGCAGAAAATTTCCAAACCATGCAAAGGAAAATCGACGAAATTTGTGAGCGCATGGGCGACAGCGAAGATTTAGATGCAGTTATGGACGAGTATCAAAATGCCCTTGATGAGTTTGATGCTTTGGGCGGAGATGCATATGAAAGCCTAATAATGAAAAAACTCAACCTTTCGAATTTGGGTACGCATAAAGATTTGCAAATTTCAAAATTGAGCGGTGGAGAATTTAAGCTTGTTCAGTTAATTCGTGAGATGATTTCGGGTCAAGACCTATTAATCATGGATGAGCCTGACGCATTTTTGGACTTTGAAAACCTACATTCCCTAAAGAATTTAATCAATAACCACAAAGGAACTCTTCTTGTAATAACTCACAACAGATATCTTTTAAACCAGTGTTTTAATAAGATAATTCATCTTGAAAATAAATCTGTACAGCAATTCCGTGGCAAGTATAATGAGTATAATTTATCTTTGCTTGAGCGTAAAATCGAGCTTCAAGAAACTGCACTTTCAGATGCTGAAGAAATCGAAAGAAATGCAAAAATTATTGAAAATCTTAGAGAAATTGCAACTTTAACAGCCGAATCCGTTCATGGTAGAGCCTTAAAAGCGAGAGTAACTCTACAGGCAAGGCTTGAAGCAAGGCAAGTTCAAGAGCCTTTTATTTACATCAAAACCCCAAAGTATAACTTCAAAAATGAAGAAAAAGAAATTGAAAATCCTATTGTAATAAGTGCTAATAACTTCGAATTAAGCTTTGAGGATATGCTTTTAGAAAATGTGAATTTTGAAATTAATTATGGTGATAAAGTCGCGCTAATCGGCGCTAACGGAACGGGTAAAACCTCTCTTTTGAGACGAATTGTTAAAAATGAAATTCCCGCTATAAGCGTAGATGAAACAGCAAAAATAAGCTATCTTTCACAAACTCAAAATGAAACATTAAATGATGATAACACCATTTATGAGGAATTTTTTGACCTCGGCTTCGAAAGTCGTGAGCATATAGAAAACTATTTATCAGACTTCGGCTTTGAGCAAGAAATGCTGGACGATAAAATTTCATCTCTATCCGGCGGTGAGAAAAACACTCTACAGATGGCAAAAATCGGCAGTTCGAATTCTGACGTTTTAATCCTAGACGAGCCCTCCAGCCATCTGGATATATACTCACAGGTTGCACTTGAAAATGCCATAAAAGCATTCAAGGGAACAGTCTTAATGGTGTCGCATGACTTTTATTTCATCGCAAACTGCATGGATTATATTTTGACTATCGAAAATAAAACCATCAGACGAATGAGCAACAGAAAATTCAGACAAATGGTTTATGCCAAGCATTTTGACAAAGACTATTTAATGGTTCAGGAAAAATATACATTGCAAGTTAACAAGTTGGAGACAGCAATTTTGGACAAAAATTTCACTCTAGCAAACAAATTGCTTGAAGAGTGTCAAACTTTAGTCAAACAACTATAATTTTTTTAATTGAATAATAGACAAAATACCTCACATACTTTACTTATAAAATATGTGAGGTGTTATTTTATGGAAGATTTTAAAAATATCCCCATGGGTTTAAGCATGAGTTTGAGTTCGAACGCCGATGCTTTGGCAAAGTTTAAGTCTATGAACGACGAACAAAGAACCGAGCTACTTTCTAGGGCTACGAAGGTAAATTCAAAGAAAGAAATGTCATTACTTGTCAAAGAATTGACAAACGAAAAATTTTTTTAAAAAATTTGAAAATTTCTCTTGCTTTTTGCTCGGATGTGTGTTAAACTAATTCTTGTTCTGATGTAACATATCCGGGTGTGGCGCAGCTGGTAGCGCGCGTGGTTTGGGACCATGAGGCCGCAGGTTCGACCCCTGTCACTCGGACCAGAATAAAAAATCTGCATCTTTTTGATGCAGATTTTTTTCATATTTGAATTGGTTGAATTTGCCTTCCTTCCAAGGCAGCTTCAACCGTTTTTTCTATTTGTGCGAAATCAGCAACCAAGGAACGTGGCTTCCCGTTTGGGTCATCCTGCCTAAACGGAACAAAGTAAACATTCTCCTTTTGCATAAGCTTTGCAATATTTATGTAATTTGATGCTAGACCATCATTGGTCGAAATTGCAATTACTAGCGGTCTTTCGTTTCTCAAGTGCGCTTTAGCCGCAAGCGAGACCGACGAATCAGAAATGCCGTTTGCTATTTTTGCCAAGGTATTGCCCGTACAAGGTGCAATAACCAATACGTCAAGCATTTTTTTCGGCCCTATCGGCTCTGCTGAGACTATGCTGTCTATAATTTCATTGTCGGAATAATCCTCCAAAATTTCCCTAAAGCGTTCCGCTTTTCCAAATCTTGTATCTGTAGAAGCCGAAATTTCGCTCATTATAGGATACATGGAATATTTACCGCACAGACTTCGGACTATGTCCATTATCTTTGCAAACGTACAAAATGACCCGCAAAGGGCAAAACCCATTCTGATTTTTTCCATTTATAAAAGCTCCTGTTCTGTCAAAATATTGTAGATAGTATCTTTGATAATTTCGCCTGCTGTTGTCGGTGCAACTTTCGCCGGAATTCCCAGCGCCCAAATGACTTTAACCCCCAACTGTGCCGCCGCTGAAAAGTCTATCCCTCCCGGTTTAGACGCTAAATCCATGCATAAGACATCATTTTTCAGTTCTTTTAAATGGTTTTCGTCAAAAACAACCGCCGGAACAGTGTTGATAATCATATCGAATTTTGAAATTTTCCCGAGTAAATTTTCAGTGTCCAATGCTTCAAGTCCTGATGCCCTACACCATGCCATGTCCTCATATTTTCGAGATGATACGGCAACATTAACTCCCATATTTCTCAATCGTTCAGCCAAACATTTTCCAATTCTGCCGTTTCCGATTATCAACGCATTTCTGCCTAACAGCGTGGTGTCTGTTTCATTGATAAGCATCGCCAGTGCGCCCTCCGCCGTTGCAACTGCATTTAAAATACAAAGTTCCTCGCGCAAAAAATAATCAGTCATTTGTATTTTGTATTTTTGGGCAAGTTCTTTGGAGTCGCCGTCCGCCATGCCCACACAAACGGGGATATCGTTTGGTAATTTCGAAAACACTTCTTCTAAAGTGCATTCGTGTGTCGACATCGGAGAAGCTAAATATCCACGTACGCCAGCTAGTGGCAAGGGCAGTATTATACAATCAGTATCAATTATCGCCTGCTCTAAGCTCCTACAATGCTGTGCTGTGCCTATGTCACCCATATCAAGAGCATAAGCCGAAACTTCGTGTCCATCGCTCCTTAATTGACGGCAAAGCGCAACAATTCGCATATCTCCGCCCACAACGGTAAATTTCATATACTGTCAATTCCTACCTTTCGTTTGGTCTTGTAGTATATTATGCAAAAATATTACGTTTGTGAAAGAAAATGTAAGCTTAGACTTGAAAAAAGTATAAAAAAAGTATATAATAATTTGTATATATGCCAAAATACGGCGGAAACGGAAGTGAACTATGATTCGAACAAAAATCTCTCAGCTCTATGCAGATGAGCAAAAGTTTGCAGACACTGAAATGACTGTCTGCGGTTGGGTACGCACAGTGCGTGACATGAAAAATTTCGGCTTTGTCGAATTAAATGACGGTAGCTGTTTTAAAAGCCTACAAGTGGTTTTTGAACGTGATAATATAAATAATTATGATGAAATTGCTAAATTAAATGTCGGTGCTGCACTTATTATAAAAGGTGTTTTTAAGCTTACACCCGATGCAAAGCAAAATTTTGAGCTAAAAGCATGTGAAATAGCCGTTGAGGGCATATCCGCTCCGGAATATCCTCTACAGAAAAAACGTCACAGCGTTGAATTTTTGCGTTCAATCGCACATCTAAGACCACGCACAAACCTTTTTTCTGCTACATTTAGAGTTAGAAGCGTAGCTGCACAAGCCATACACGACTTTTTCCAAAACAATGGCTATGTTTATGTCCATGCCCCCATCGTCACAGCTTCTGACTGTGAAGGTGCTGGCGAGATGTTCCGCGTGACTACTTTAGACCCCGTAAACCCACCAAAGACCGAAAACGGCGAAGTTGACTTTTCTGAGGATTTCTTCGGTAAAGCTGCAAGCCTTACTGTTTCAGGTCAATTAAACGCTGAAAACTTCGCAATGGCTTTCGGCGATGTTTACACATTTGGCCCTACTTTCAGAGCCGAAAAATCAAACACACAGCGCCACGCGGCTGAATTTTGGATGGTAGAGCCTGAAATGGCTTTTTGTGACCTTGACGGCGATATGGAAGTTGCTGAAGCTATGATTAAATTTGTAATCAACGCTGTAATGGAAAAATGCCCACAGGAAATGGAATTTTTCGGTAGCTTTGTCGACAAGGGATTAATCGAGCGTTTAAACCTTGTAAAAAATTCTGACTTTGGCAAAGTGACTTACACAGAGGCAGTAGAAATTCTTAAGAAAAATAATGATAAATTTGAGTATAAAGTTGAATGGGGTTGCGACTTGCAGACAGAGCATGAGCGCTTTTTGACCGAAAGTCATTTTGGCAAGCCTGTTTTCGTCACAAACTACCCCAAGGATATCAAAGCATTTTACATGCGTATGAATGAGGACGGAAAAACTGTCGCTGCTATGGACTGTCTTGTCCCCGGTATCGGTGAAATCATCGGAGGCTCTCAACGTGAAGAGAGACTTGATATGCTCCTCAAACGTATGGAAGAGATGGACCTAAACCCTGAGGACTATTGGTGGTATCTTGACCTTCGTCGCTACGGTACTTGCCGTCACGCTGGATTTGGTCTTGGTTTTGAGCGACTAGTTATGTACCTAACTGGTGTTTCAAATATCAGAGACGTCCTACCACATCCACGTACAGTTGGTAGCGCTGAGTTTTAATTGCAAAAAAAGCTTGTCGAAATGCGACAAGCTTTTTTGTATGTGTATTTAAATTTAGACTTTAATGGATTGTTTTTCAACATTAATCTCTTTGAATAGTGACCTTGAGCTTATGAGATACAATGTCGTAACTAAAATAAATGACAAAACATCTGCTACGGGTTGTGCTAAAACTAGTCCCATAATTCCAAATCTCTCACCGAGAATAAATAATGCCGGAATAAATATAAGACCCTGACGGCTTATATTCACTGTAAGCGCAGACTTAGCCAAACCAGCAGCTTGCAATGCATTAATTAGCACATAGAACATACCAAATAGTACAGCTGTTGTTAATCTCAATTCTGAAAAATTATAAGCCAGTTCAAACGCTTCTGCTTCTGATAAAAAAGCGCCGACAAGTAAATCTAAGGTCAAATAGCATATGAATGTGATAAGAGAACTTAAGCAAAAGGCGAAAATTAGCGAAAACTTCATTATTCCTTTGTACCGAGTTTTGTTCCTAGCGCCAATACAATAACCAAACAAAGGCCCTATACCCTGCCCTAAACCAATGAAAATCATACTTGTAAACATGGAAATTTTAACTGCGACTCCTATAGCCGCAACAGCTAAGTCACCATACTGGGACATTTGGTAATTTAATGTTATCTGTGAAACACTCATAAAAAAAGTAGAGAGAGAGGAGGGTATCCCAATAATCAAAACCGACTTAATTATTTGAAAGTCAAGTGTAAAGGTTTTAATATTAGCATTAAAAAATGATTTACCTTTAAGTAAGTAAAAAATATAATAAATACCAGATGAAACATTTCCTATGAGAGTTGCAATGCCCGCGCCTTGAACACCCATGTTGAGAGTTAATATTAAAATAGGGTCTAGTATAATATTTATTAAATTACCCAAAAGTAATCCAAACATAGCCTCTCTTGGGCGGCCTTCTGCTCTAACTAAGTTTGACATGCAGAAAGAAATCAGAACTAGTGGTCCACTAAAAGTTATTATAACTACATAATCCTTAACCATGGTGAATACATCTTCACCCGCACCGAGTAACGTGACAATAGGGTCAATAAAAAGGAACACGCCTAAAGAAAGAATAAATCCCAGCCCAACGCTTGTCCATAGGCAAAAGCAAGAAACTTTTTTCACTTTATCGGTGTCACCTGCACCAAAAGCGATAGAACACACCGAAGTTCCACCTATACCGAAAACATTCCCAAAAGCCATAAAAAACAGATATACAGGCGTTGCAAGAGAAACAGCGGAAACCTTTAATGTGTCATCCGTTTGCCCTACAAAATAAAGGTCTGCTATATTATAAATCAATACCATTATCATCGAAATCATAGAAGGTATAGAATTGGAAAGCACAGATTTCCATGGCGGTTGAGAATGTAGTGCTTCTAGTTTACTGCTCATATTTTCTCCCTATTTTTTATCATGTAATCAGTATAAAGAAAAAAAGACGAATAAAAATTCGTCTTTTTGTGTTGGCATTGACCTATCTTCCCGGCTCGTCTCCAAGCAAGTATTGTCGGCACGGGTGAGCTTAACTACTGTGTTCGGAATGGGAACAGGTGGACCCTCACCGTTAAAAACACCAACTATGTTAATGACTTACGTCATAACTACCTTATTAAATTCATCAAGACTTGGTACACCTTCAGGGACTCGAACCCTGGACACCCTGATTAAGAGTCAGGTGCTCTACCAACTGAGCTAAAGGTGCTCATGGTGACCCGTAGGAGAGTCGAACTCCTGTTTACGGCGTGAGAGGCCGTCGTCTTGACCACTTGACCAACGGGCCAAATTTATCTCACTCTGCACCTTCAAAACTAAACAATGTAACTCATGAACTATCTTTCAAGGCCGCCTGCTTCATTCGTAGGTCAAGCCCTCGGGTGATTAGTATCAGTCAGCTAAACACATTACTGTGCGTACACCTCTGACCTATCAACGATGTAGTCTACATCGACCCTTACTCCTTTCGGATGGGAGATCTTATCTTAAGGAGAGTTTCACGCTTAGATGCCTTCAGCGTTTATCTCGTCCAGACTTAGCTACCCAGCTGTGCCGTTGGCACGACAACTGGTGCACCAGAGGTCTGTCCATCCCGGTCCTCTCGTACTAAGGACAGC
>CAYJLH010000006.1:0-23795 GCA_964370925.1 uncultured Oscillospiraceae bacterium
CCTCGGATTCTTCCGCTACAGCTTCAGCGATTTCTTCGACTGCTTCGGGTTCTTCGTCAGCAATTTCTGCGACTTCCTCGACTGCCTCGGATTCTTCCGCTACAGCTTCAGCGATTTCTTCGACTGCTTCGGGTTCTTCGTCAGCAATTTCTGCGACTTCCTCGACTGCCTCGGATTCTTCCGCTACAGCTTCAGCGATTTCTTCGACTGCTTCGGGTTCTTCGTCAGCAATTTCTGCGACTTCCTCGACTGCCTCGGATTCTTCCGCTACAGCTTCAGCGATTTCTTCGACTGCTTCGGGTTCTTCATCAGCAATTTCTGCGACTTCCTCGACCGCCTCAGTATCAGAAAACTCAAAACCTAGGTCAGCCTCGTCCTCGTCAACATCGTCTTCAATTTCGTCAAATACTTCGTCGACTGCTTCGAACTCGTCGTTATCAAATTCTGTAGCTGCAATTCCCATATCTATATCGTGAGAACTGTCCAGACGAGCTTCTGAAATAATCTTAGAACACTCTTTTAAAATGTAATCTATGCCATGTCGATTTAGATTAATTGCTAATCTCATAGGTGAACCAATAGCCTCTATGAAGGCGCTTTCACCCAAAGGTCCGACTTCGTCAAATTTTTTGGAAAAATGCGCCAGAACCAAAACCCTGTCGTCTTCCGTCAAAAACGAAAGCAGACCTGATAGTTCGGCGAGATATTTCTGTCTTGTCATAAAGAAACTCCATTCCACAACTTAATATCATACCAAATGTAAATATGTAAGTGAATTAACTTTACATAACCATTCGAAGTCTATTATATACAAAAACTGCCTCTAGGTCAAGTCAATCCAACGGAATTTCCAAATATCTACTTAAACTACCCTCTTTAAAGACCTTGATTTGATACAAAACTTCGCCTGAAAGTTCCCCAAAGCAAAAGTGTCCATCTTTATCTGTTTTTGTTTGAGATATAAATTTTGGACTGCTGTTTGCGTTTTCTAACGAAAATAAAACCACTGTTGCATCGGAAACAAGCTCTGTTTCTGACATTTTTACAACTCCAACAATTGCACTTTCGTTTTTAACAACAGGCATTAGTTCTGTATATAAAACTTCGCCATCTTTCGGGCGAAAATAAAATTTACCATATAAACTCATATTACACCTCTCTTTTCTCTATTATATACAGGCTTGTTGACTGTTGTGCTTGACAACTGCTAAGACTTTATATACAATATATAGACAGTTATTTTAGGAGGATTACCATGGCTAAAGACTCAAAAAAGGTAGAACAAATTACAGATATGGAAACTGACTTTGCTCAATGGTACACAGATGTGTGCCGTAAAGCAGAGCTTATAGATTACTCAGGTGTTAAGGGCATGTATGTTTACAGACCGTATGGCTATGCCATTTGGGAAAATATTCAAAATGCGCTAGACACTGAGTTTAAAGCAACAGGACACGAAAATGTCTACATGCCTATGCTTATTCCGGAGAGCTTACTTCAACGTGAAAAAGACCATGTCGAGGGCTTTGCTCCCGAATGTGCTTGGGTAACAGTTGGCGGTTCTGAGGAGCTTGAAGAAAGACTATGCATTAGACCGACAAGTGAAACCCTTTTCTGTGAACATTTTGCAAGTATTATTCACTCTTATAGGGACTTACCAAAACTTTATAACCAATGGACAAGCGTTCTTCGTTGGGAAAAAAGCGCTAGACCATTTTTGCGCCATCGTGAATTCCTATGGCAAGAGGGTCATACTATGCACGCAAGCAGTGAAGAAGCAGTTGACGAGACAATTCAAATGCTTAATATTTATGCTGATATGTGTGAAAAAGTTCTTGCTATGCCCGTTGTTAAAGGTGTGAAAACAGATAAAGAAAAATTCTCTGGCGCTGAGGATACTTATACTATAGAATGTATGATGCATGACAAAAAGGCTCTGCAATCAGGTACAAGTCATTTCTTCGGCGATGGCTTCTCAAAAGCATTTGATATCACTTTCCAAGATAAAGATAACAAACCAAAACATCCGTTTCAAACTTCTTGGGGCGTTTCAACTCGTGTAATCGGCGGAATTATCATGACACATGGTGACAATAATGGTCTGGTTCTACCACCTAAAATTGCCCCAATTCAAGTTGTGGTTTTACCAATAGCTATGCACAAAGAGGGTGTCATTGAAAAAGCACAAGAACTTTGTGAAAGATTAAAAAAAGCAGGAATTCGCGCTAAATGCGATATTTCTGACAACAGCCCAGGTTGGAAATTTGCTGAATACGAGATGAAAGGTGTCCCCTTGCGTGTCGAAATCGGCCCTAAAGACATGGAGAAAAATGTCTGTGTTGCCGCTCGCCGTGATAATAGAGAAAAAACCATTGTCTCTTTGGATGAGCTTGAAGCAAGAATTCCTGAACTACTTGATGAAGTTCAAGATGGACTGTTTAACAAGGCACTTGAGCACCTAAAAGCTAACACTTTTGAGGCGAAATCACTTGAAGAAGCAAAAGCAATTCAAGAGGAAAAAGGCGGATTTATCAAAACTATGTGGTGTGGCGATGTGGCTTGTGAACTTAAAATGAAATCAGACGCAGGCATGACAAGTCGCTGTATTCCATTCGAACAAGAGAAGCTCGGAGATACATGCGCAATCTGCGGAAAGCCAGCTGAAAAAATGATTTATTGGGGTGTCGCATACTAATAAGCGACATACACTGTAGTATAAAATAGCACTATGAATTGCCTTTGGAAAGTTATTTTTCGGGTAATTCATAGTTATATTAGCTAGATTTCGACTTTTGAATAAGTTCTGAATAGTCGAAATAGATTAAATTTGAACAAATTATAAATTTAGTCTTGCAATTACTTTTTTCTGATTGTATAATAAATTAACTTTAACGAAAGGGAGAACGCAATATGAATTTCTTTATATTTAATCTCGTAGTCATTCTCAGCATTATCGGTCTCGTCGATAATGTCTATTTGCGTTTGTCTGATAACAGGTTAAAGTAAAATCCATAGAATACTTTAAGAGCCTGCAGCGAACGCTGCGAGGCTCTTTTTTAGTATAAAAAATTTTAGGAGAGTTATCAACATGACTAAGCAACCAAACAGAATCTTGGCATTAATCGCAACGATTGGAATTCAACTTTGCGTTGGTGTCGCCTACATTTGGAGTGTTTTCCAAACGGGAATCGCAACTTCACTTTTTGACGGAGACAATACACTTGCAAGCTATTCTTATTCAATTATGCTTGCTGTTATCGGATTTGGCAGTATTATTGGCGGAAAACTTGTGCCAAAAATCACTATCAGGTTTGTTGTTATGCTTGGTGGATTTTTAATGTCTGCCGGATTTTTCCTAGCTTCAATGACAACGCCGGAATTCCCACAAGCACTATGGTTAACATATGGCGTTATGGGTGGTATCGGAATGGGTTTTGTATATGCACCTACTATAGCATATGTTCAAAAATGTTTTCCCGATAAAAAGGGTCTTGTAACAGGCCTTGTCGTTGCAGCTCTTGGACTTGGTGGTCTTGTCTTTACACCTGCGGTTGAATCTATAATTGCGGCTAACGGTGGTGTTGGCGTCGGCGAACTTGCAGCTATTCGAATCATTGCAATTGTATTTCTTGTTCTTTGTACATTTGGGTCATTGTTCCTTAGCACACCCGAAGAAAAAGCAGGGGCTGCAAATGCAGGTGGCGCAAATGACTTAAGCGCTTCACAGGTTATCAAAACTCCAGAGTTTTACATGATTGCTGCCTCAATGATGCTTGCATGCATCAGCGGTTTAATGCTAATCGGTTTTGCAAAGCCCATAGCAGTTGGTAGAGGACTTGGCGAAGCCGCAACAGTAGGTGTTTTGATGATTTCTATTGCAAACGCAGCAGGACGCTTGTGCTGGGGCGCTATATCTGACAAAGTTGGTAGAATAAAAACGCTTATTATACTTATGATTGGTACAGCAATTTTTCCATTGTTAGTTAATGTAGCCCAAGGTTACTCTATCTTTGTTCTCATTGGTTTAATCGGGTTTTTCTACGGTGGATTGCTTTCATCCTTCCCATTGATAACTGCTGAAACTTTTGGTGCAAGATACGCTGCTACAAACTATGGTATGGTTCTAGTAGCTTTTGGTATATCAGCTTTAATTGCTTCTAATATCGGTGGTTACTACAAGAATATTGCAGCTGATGACATTGACAAAATGTTCCCAGCGTTCATAATCGCTTCTTTATGTGCAGTGTTTTCAATTTTACTAATCCTAGTCTTTACTAAAAGACAAAGTGCAAAAAAAGTTAATGCAGTCCCTGCTAAAGCATAATTAAAATATAATTAGACGAAATAAAATCACCTCTATTGGCATATGCTGTAAAGAGGTGATTTTATGAATATTAAATGGTCTAAACTTATTCTTTGTATTGCAATTCCGATTTTTATTGGTGCGCTTTCATCGCATTTGACGCAGGATAGCGCAATAGTTTACGAGCTAATTGAAAAACCGCCCCTATCTCCCCCACCGCAAATATTCGGGCCGGTATGGACAGTGTTATATGTATTAATGGGAGTTGCAAGCTACTTGGTGCTTGAGACAAAGCACCCGAGGTCAAAAGTTAAAAATGCTATTACTTTCTATGCTGTGTCACTATTGCTAAATTTCTTATGGCCGATTGTGTTTTTCAACCTTGAAATGTATTTAGTCGCACTGATTTTAATTTTAGTTTTGCTTATAGTAGTGCTTATGACAACGGTGACGTTTTACGAAATAAAACCCCTCGCCGGATTGCTGATGATACCTTATATTTTGTGGCTTGCGTTTGCAACTTACCTAAATTGGGGCATCTATTTACTAAACAGATAGATAATCGGGGGAGTTTTAAAGCTTCCCCTTAAAGGAGAATTTATGCACATACCAACGATATCAACAGATAAAATCGATATTCTGAGCTTTGAAGCAGCACTTAAAGACGACGGAACAACAGAATATGACAGAGATATGTGGCAATATGTTCCTAATTTTTACTCAGAATATAGATACATATTGGGAACAAAAGGAAAAAATCCGCTGATATGCATAGGGATTAATCCGTCAACGGCTGCACCTGATAATCTGGACAACACTTTGAAGTCTGTGTCAAGGATTGCGAGTGGAAATGGCTTTGACTCATTTATAATGTTTAATGTATATGCACAGCGTGCCACGCGCCCTGATGACATGGACAAAGAATGTAATGAAAAATTGCATTTGGAAAATATGAAAGCATTTGAGTACATATTAAAGCAGTCTGAAAACCCACCGACAATTTGGGCAGCATGGGGGGCGATTATCGAGAAAAGAAAGTTTTTGAGAAACTGCATTAATCATATGACTGAGATTGCATCTAATTATGATGCAAAATGGGTGAAAGTCGGAAAAGTATCGATTAAAGGACATCCCCACCACCCTCTTTACTTAAAAAAAGACTCAAAAACAGAGGAATTCGACCTAACTAACTATTTAAATACCTTATAATACTAACCGGTACGGACGTCTGAGACGTCAGTATCGGTTATAATTATTTTTTATGACTAAAAAGCTTTTAGAAAATTAAAATGTTAATTTTGTGCAGTCTGTTCAATAATTATTTCAATTATTATGAATAAATTTACATAGAAAACTCTTCCTTTTTTAATGCATTTCTGATATAATATAGTAGATTTACAAATATTACAATTATTAAGCTGTGTAATGGCACAGCGAAAGGAGGATGCAGACTTATGTTGTGCTTACATGAGAATAGTGTTTTTGAAAACGAAGTTTTATGTAGCGAAAAACCCGTATTAGTCGACTTTACAGCGGATTGGAGTTCATCTTGCCGTATGCAAGCCCCTATTTTGGAAGATTTGAATTTTGACCATGGAGCTGAAATCACGATTAGAAAAGTTGATGTCGACACCGCTAGTCATTTGGCAAGCAAGTACAAAATCGCAGCCGTGCCCACAATGTTGTTATTCAAGGATGGGGAAATTAAAGAGACGCTTGTTGGTCTGTCGTCGCTTCAGGAATTAGAAGAGGCTGTAGAGAGGGTCCTTTGGGGGGATTCATATGGCTGCTGTACGACTTAATAGCGACGAGGAAATTGTAAGGAATGTTAAAGAAGGTCTTGAACTAAGAAAAGGATTTTGTCCGTGTAAATTAGAAAATTCCGAGGATACAAAGTGCATTTGCCGTGAATTTCGAGAACAGATAAAAGACCCAAATTTCGAAGGCTACTGCCATTGTCTACTCTACTATAAGTCCCGAGATTGAAAAATTAAAAAAATTCATTACTTACTAAATATTCAAAACCCATTTGATTTAAGTCAAATGGGTTTTAATTTATAAGTTAAGCTATTGATTTACTTTGGTCTACATTCAAAACGACAAATTTCTGCACCGGTCGACCAGCAGTCGACCTCAACTACGGAGTAAGCCTTGTTAGTGTACTCGTATAAGACACCGGCAAAAATGCCCTCGTCATAGTTACAAACAGTTCTACCAATGTCAGAAGTTCCAGAACAGTCTAAGTCATCTTGAACAGTGAAAACAATAAATCCGCTGTCTTTCTCGAATTTTTCAAGATTGACAACACCGATACCAAGCTCATCCATGCGCTCGATAAAGTGAGGTATGAACTCGTCAAAAGATAATTTCTTGTCGAGTAAGGTATTTATCATGATTCTGCCACTAATTTTTCCAGCATATCTGAGTGCATTTTCCATCTCCCCTGCGCCATACAGCGTGGTTAATGCCTCTCTGACAGAAAATTCAAACAATCGATAAACTAAAACGGGCATATCAGAACCAAGTTTACTCCTACCGACCTCGATATCACCAAGGTCTTCTAATTTGAGATTATATTCGGGCTCATAGAACTCGTATGGTTTCCTGTCCACATCGAAGGTGGAGAGTTGTTCAAAGGGCATGGGCTTTGCGTAGTAATAGCCTTGGACAATTTCGCAACCAAGCTCTTTCAGCAGTTCAACGTGTTCGGGGAGCTCAACACCCTCGGCGACAGTTTGAATTCCTAGCTCTTTCGCCATTTGAACAACGCTTTCGATAACAGTTCTTGCACGACTTTTGTAACGATTGTTGGAGAAAAACGCTCTATCAAATTTTATAACATCGACAGGAAGATTTTTCAATAAACCTAAGGAAGAGTATCCACTTCCAAAATCATCCATAGAAAGTGTGAATCCAGCATTGTGTAAACGATATAAAATGTCCTCAAGTACTTCTTCATTATCGAAAATTGTGGACTCAGTCAGCTCGATTTCTAAGTAACTTCTTGGAACACCATATTCATCTGAAATGGATATTATTTCATCGACGAAAGTTGGATTGTTCAAATGTAGGCGAGAAAAGTTATTAGAAATAGTTATTAGGTTTTTGCCTTCTTCACGCCAAGCATTCAAAATTTTACAGGTTTGAGTGAACATGTACATATCCAATTTTTGTATAAATCCGTTGGCTTCAAATAGCGGAATAAATTCAGATGGGAATACAACTCCACCATCCTTTTTCTGCCAACGGACGAGTGATTCAGCGCCGGCTAAACTTTCATCAAGAAGACGATATTTTGGCTGTAAATAAACAACAAACTCATTATCTTCTAATGCCTGTTCCATGATGGCTTCTATTTCCTTGTGGCGAATTGCTTGCTTTTTGATATCATCATCATAATCGTAAATAGTGCCTTGAAGTGGGTTTTGTTTAGAAATATTATGGGCATAATTGACACGTTCATAAATTAAGTCAATATTAGTGAAACCCTCGTCAATTATGTATCTTCCAGTACATAATTGCAGAAAATGACCTGTTTTTTCCTTGACTGATGCTACGGTTTTGATTAAGAAGCTTTTAGCTTCATCCTCGTCCATCACCTCGGATATCAGTATGAAATTATCAGCTCTAACCCTCGCTACACAATAAGTGTTACTACTAGAATTTTGCTCCACAAGTGTATCACAAAAGGCTTTAATTACAATGTTACCCTCTTCATAACTGTACATTTCATTGATAAGATTAAACTTGTTTATATCGAGCATGAGAACTTGAAATCGTTTGTCTGGGTTATTTCTAATAATTTTCTCTGCGTCTAATTTAAATTTATTTAAATTTCCCATTCCTGTTCTTGGGTCTATATATGCGACTGACCACAAAATTTTCCGATTTCTAATCAAGAGTACTAAAACGCATAATAGAAGAAGAACTAGGCCAAGGATTAAAAATAAACCAACAGTGGCACTATCATCGTCTATAACTATAGAAAAGCCATTTGCTTTAGCATCTGTGAAAAGAAATGTGGATAAAAAAATCAATGTGCATATAAAATTAATAAAACGAATATTTTTCATTGCTCCTAGGTTTCTTTAGCTAGTTAAAGTTAACGTAAATCACTACTTTAGATTATATCACATTTCGTCTATAAAAGGAATAGAAAAAACCGTATTTCATAAAAAATTTATACTTTTATAATAAACCATGCTTGCCTTTGAGCTAAAAGCGAAGTATAATATAAGTACCAATATTAGGAGGTTTTTTATGCCTGCAATCACTGCACACTATCTTTACGCATTAAACGTAAGTCAAAATTTATCCACCCTTGTAAAAAAAATTATACAAGAAAATAAAGCTTACTTCACACTGGGAGCACAGGGGCCAGATTTGTTGTTTTATTATAAGCCATACAAAAAGAATGAAATTTCGACTTTGGGTCACACAATTCACTCCAAACCAGCCGAAGAATTTTTTACTAATGCATTGAAATATTCCGACAACGACCAGAGCTTAGCATATCTACTTGGCACATGTTGCCACTATGGCTTAGACAGGGCATGTCACCCATTTGTTGACAATTTTGCTAACTTTGATTCAAAGCAACATGCCAGCCTTGAAGCTGATTTTGACAGCATTTTGATGCTTGAATATGGGCTTAAAAAGGTTCGCTGTCGATATATTCCATCGATATATGAAGTTTCTTCCATTTCGGAAGTATATGGCTTACCCGAAAGAATAATCGAAAACTGTACAAGTGGATTTAGAAACTTTACAAAGTTGGTCGACAGAAAACGACTTATAGAATTAGGCGAATTTTTGGGAGGAAAACAGGGCGCATTTATAAATCTGTGCTTGAAAGATGAACCAAGTTTTGTTCGTGAGGCATTGGTCATGCATGAGCTTTTCTTAAATTCAATTAACAGAACAACCGAGCTTGTCGAGGGGATTTATTCAGCAGCGAGAAGCGGAGGCGATTTACCAAATGACCTCAAAGAAAATTTTGAAGGCGTTTTACTTGCTTAAATTATGCTTTAATTTTAAGAAATATGAAAGAGGCTGTGACGTAATAGAAACCATGAGTGAGGCTGTGAGACAATAGTGCAGAACGGTTTAACTGAAGAAAAAGTCAATTTTTTGGCTTTTTCCTTGCCCGAAGCTGTACAAAGGTACAGCGAGAGGTGAAGTTAAATCGTAGCCAAAATGCTTATTGAAATGAAAAATCCGCCATTTGGCGGATTTTTTACATATTAGAGTATGGGAATTAGGTTAAAACTTCAAATTTAAGCTGTTTTTCGCATTTTGGCGCTCTGTGCATTGTGTCACAGCCTCACTATTTAGTTAACAAAGTATTTCGTTGATTTATTTCACATCAAACAGCAGTGCTTCAAGCTCGTCAGCAGTCGCAACCGGAGTGAAAATCACATCGTCAAATTTGCAACGGAGTTCACCATCTTCTGTAACTTTCCATATTTCGATAATGCCTCGTTCCGGAATGTCAAGGGTATAGTCAGGGTTCATAAGGTCTGATATATTCAGAACTTCTCTGAATGAAAGTGAGGTCAGAATTAACTTTATTTCCTCTTGGTCAGAGATTTTTAAAATGCTCTCTTCCGAATGAACAGTAACATTTAATTCCAAGGTATCCTTAGCGGCAGACAAAAAGCTGTCGACATAGAGTGACGGGTCACCCTCCTCGGCTGGTGCAATTGTTCTTATGTCATCGGATTCAGCTTCTTTATCTAGCTCACCCTCAAAAGTAACTTCATCATCATCTACGGAAAATTCCGCCATTTCAGGGGCTTCAACCGCTAAATCAGGAGCTCCAGCGGCAAATTCAAAGCCCTCATCCGCAGTTGTTTTCGCTATTTGAGCTGTGGATTCAGAGCTACTTTCCTCTGTGTTAGTCGTAAATCTGTCTGCATTTATCCCAATTGCAAAGGCTAAACACGCAGCAAGCCCGATGAATGACATTTTTTTGAAACTTATAACTTTCTTAGGTGCAGAAATTTTTGACATTACAGCTTCGGAAAGTCCCTCTGGTGCGGGCAACTGCTCGGATAAGTCCATAGAAATCGCCTCAAAAGCACTTTGAACCGAAGCGCAGGAAGGACAATTTTCCAAATGTGCATTTAGCTCAAAAGTCTCTGTAGCTGTTAAATCTCCGTCGAGTTTTCTGCTAATCATATCGATAAATCTATCACAATTTTCCACTTCCCACACCTCCTTTACTCTTTAGACGAATTTGTATACGAAAAGTTCCTATCTTCGCACAATATATTACACAATTTTTTTCTAGCTCTAAAAATCCTTGATTTTACTGTTCCAACTTCCAGTTCTAATTCGCTCGAAATCTCTTCATAGCTCATATCACCTATTTCGCGTAGCAGTAAAATCTCCCTCATATCGTCAGGAAGTCGAGAAATTCCACGCTTTACAGCTTCGCGAAGTTCCTTTTTTTCCAGCTCATTTTCAGGAGACAATCGTTCATCCGCTATGTCGGTTACAATTTCCTCATCGTCCTCTGATACAAAATAGTTGAGTGAAATTGTCTTTTTATTCCTCCTAGATCTTAGAAAATCAAGACAAATATTGGTAGTCAGCCGATACATCCACACTGAAAATTTGCTGTCAAAACGAAATCCTTCGAGCGATTTATATGCCTTGACAAATGCTTCTTGTGCTAAATCCTCTGCATCTTCCTCGTTCCCCACCATTCGGTAAGCCAAATTATATACAGTGCGTTGGTGTGCAAGCACTAATTTTTCAAAATCATTGGAATTTCCGCTTAAAACGCTTTTTATTATGCGCTTTTCCTCGGTCTGCTCCATTTATTCACCTCAATTCACGCTTAATGCCTTCCGCAATGCGTCTGATATCTTCGATGGTCTCAATTTTTACAATTTCTTTCCTGAAATATCCTGAATGTGGAACTCCCTTTAAATACCATCCAAACTGCTTTCTTGACTCAAGACAAGTTACTCGCTCACCTTTTAACGCACATGAGAGCTCAAATTGCTCAAGTGCAACATCGATGCGTTTTTTTAGTGGAGGAAGTTCTTCTATTTCGCCCGTTTGTAAGAATATGTTACAGCGATTAAACAAAAATGGATTTCCGAAAGCTCCTCTGCCAATCATTGCCATATCAGCACCTGTATATTCTAAAATTCTCTTACCATCCTCGGGTTCGAAAACATCTCCATTGGCGATAACTGGTATATTTATTGCTTTTTTTACATCACGAATGATGTCCCAATCGGCGACGCCTGTGTACATCTGCACTCGTGTGCGCCCATGTACAGCCACAGCCGCAGCGCCCGCTTTTTCAGCATTTTGTGCAAATTCGACAGCATTGACATTGCCCTTATCCCACCCTTTGCGAAATTTGACAGTTACAGGTACGTCCACAGCTTCGCAAACTGCGGAAATCACGTCAAAAGCTCTGGGCAAATCTTTCATCAAAGCAGAGCCTTCGCCGTTATTTACAATTTTTCCCACTGGGCAACCCATGTTAATATCTATCATTTGTGCACCCGAAATTTCGAGTGCAATTTTTGCGCCTTTTCCCATGAAATCAGGCTCTGAACCAAAAACTTGTGCCGCAACTGGGCCTTCATTTGGATATAACTTTAATAGGGATGGCGTTTTTTGGTCTCCATAACACAAGGCTTTTGCGCTGACCATTTCAGTAACGGTATATGCTGCACCGAGGTCGCTACACACTTTTCTGAATCCAACATCTGTAAATCCAGCCATAGGTGCAAGTGCAAATTTACCATTTACTTCAATACTACCTATCTTTATCATAACACGATTTCAAGTCCTACTGGGCAGTGGTCAGAGCCCATGACTTCGGGGCAAATAAATGCTTTTTCAATCTTGTCTGCAACACGATTTGAGCATAAAAAGTAGTCAATTCTCCAGCCTGAATTATTAGTTCTGGCATTGCCACGATAGCTCCACCAAGAATATGCGCCAGTTTGGTCTGGATATAGTTTTCTGAAAGTATCAGTAAATCCACTCTCCAAAAGTTCGCCGAATTTGCCACGCTCTTCGTCAGAAAAGCCAGCACTGCCGCGATTTGTTTTAGGATTTTTAAGGTCAATTTCGTTATGTGCGACGTTTAAATCACCGCAGATAATGACTGGTTTTTTCTTGTCAAGCTCCATTAGATGAGCACGAAAAGCATCTTCCCAACTCATGCGGTAGTCAATGCGTTTTAATCCATCTTGAGCGTTTGGTGTGTAAACTCCTACAAAGAAAAAATCTTCAAACTCAAGAGTTAAAACTCGCCCCTCAGTGTCATGCTCTGGAATTCCCAAATTTCTGCTGACACTTAAAGGCGTTTTTTTAGTAAAAACGGCAGTTCCAGAGTAGCCTTTTTTCTCTGCATAGCACCAATACTGCTCATATCCGTCAAAATTTATGTCAATTTGCCCCTCTTGAAGTTTGGTTTCTTGTACACAGAAAATATCTGCATTTAGTTCCCAAAATGACTCCTCGAAGTTCTTTTTAACCACAGCTCGGAGCCCATTCACGTTCCATGAAATCAATCTCATTCTTTCGCACCTCCGAAAACCGCAACACAGCGGTTTATTTTAACACCTAAATTGTGGAATTTTGTTTCGTAATCTGTCATGACACCGCAAACACCATTTTCGTGTAAGTCTCGTGTAACTTCTGATAAAATCCATCCACTTCTTTCAAAGCTTTTCACTGAGTATTCAAATAGTGGTGAGTTATCTGTTTTAAAGTGAATTTCACCATTGGGCGCAAGCACCTTTGTATAAAGCTCCAAGAAATTTGGTGATGTCAATCTGCGTTTCGCATCGCGTGTTTTTGGCCATGGGTCGCAGAAGTTTATATAAATTCTGGAAACTTCGCCAGATTCAAACATCTCAGTTAAATTTGTCGCATCAGCACAAATATATTGGACATTTTCAAGCTTGCTTTCAACTGTTCTCTCCATGGCGATGACCAATGCATCTGCAACCTTTTCGATTGCGACTAACAGTGCGTCGGGGGTGCTTTCGGCTGTTCCAACTGTAAAACGCCCTTTTCCGCAACCTATTTCAAGATGAAGTTCATTCATATTATTTTTATTTTCTAGCCATTTACCCTTAAAATCCTCGGGGAATTTGGTATGAATAGAGGCGCAACGCTCCATTCTCGGCTCTAAATTCGGTTTTTTTCTCATACGCATGAAAAATCACACTCCTATCATATTAGAATAGCATATAATTGTAAATAATTCAATGCCATAACAGTTATTTTTAACAAAAAATCAGCCTATCAAATTAGTTTGACAGGCTTAATTATTTTAGCAAGCAGACTTAGAAAGCTTTGCGGCTACTGCGTTTGACAGCATTAGTTTTATTCGATTTTCTTGATTGATTTTAGTTGCACCAGGGTCGTAATCAATGGCAACGATGTTGACATCCGGATGATTTTCCTTGATTGGTTTCATCATTCCCTTGCCAACTATATGGTTAGGTAGACAGCCAAAAGGCTGAGTGCAAACAATATTCTGTACATCATTCTCGATTAACTCGAGCATTTCGGCGGTTAAGAGCCAACCCTCACCCATCTTCACACCAGTGCTTATGTAGCCTTTTGTTAGCGAAATTGTGTGAGCAAATGCCGATGGCGCTTTGAATGCTCCGTGATTTTTAACAGCATTTATTAAATCATTATGTTTGGAAATCATCATATTGTATATGAATTTGGAGGCAAATGCCTTCTTCTTGAATCTGTCAAACAGCTTCCCATCCACCATATTATTATAAACGCAGTACAGGCAGAAATCAAAAAGACCTGCCATGACAACTTCTGCTCCCTCGTTGTGGAGGAAATCCTCAAGGTTGTTGTTTCCAAGTGGTGAGAATTTTACAAAAATTTCTCCGACGATTCCAACTCTGACTTTGTCGGTTTTTATCATAGGTATTTGAGCAAAATCCTCTATAATTTTGGGATAATTTTTTTTGATTTGTCCATATGTCATTTTGGCTTTTGAAAGTTGTATACTAAGTTTTTCGGTCCATTCAGCGACCAAGTTTTCTGTATCACCCTCATTTATTTCATATGGCTTGCATTGATTTCGAAGCATCATCAAAAGGTCTCCACAAAGCACACCGTAAAGCATGGAGCGCATCAGTGTAGCCGTAATTTTAAAGCCCGGCTGTTTTTCAAGTCCACCCACGTTGAAAGACAAAATCGGGACATTTTCATATCCAGCTTTTTGAAGTGCCTTTCTAAGCAAAGCGATGTAGTTTGATGCTCGGCAACCGCCTCCTGTTTGGGAAAGTAGTAGAGCGACTTTGCTCGGGTCGTGTCCACCGTTGTTAATAGCATCAATTAGTTGGCCGATTACTAAAAGTGCGGGATAGCATGTGTCGTTATGTACATATTTTAGTCCACATTCCTTAACAGAATCGGAGCAATTGTCCAATAGTACAACATTATATCCATTTACTTTCAATATCGATTCCAGGAATTTGAAATGAACAGGTAGCATCGTAGGCATAAATATTGTGTACTCGCTTTTCATTTCCTTTGTAAAAATAGCAACTTTGCTCATTTAGACCACCTTATCTGCGTCCATAGCGCCCAACAGACTCCTAAGTCTTATTGTAACTGCGCCTAAGTTTGTGATTTCGTCTATTTTAATTTGGGTATATAGTCTGTCGTGTTGTTCCAAAATTTCTCGTACTTCGTCAGTTGTTATAGCGTCGACACCACAGCCAAAAGATACCAATTGCACAAGCTCGACATTTTCTCTCTGTGCGGAATATTCAGCTGCTGCGTATAATCTCGCATGATATGTCCACTGGTTCATGACTGAAAGTTTTGGTTTCTTTCCCATCGGAACACAGTCTTCACTGACCACAGCAAAACCTAAAGTGTTAATAAGTTTATCTATGCCATGGCAAATTTCAGGGTCAATATGGTATGGTCTGCCAACTAACATCATAACTCTATGCCCATTTTCCTCGGCAAATTTAATTGTTCGCTCGCCCTCGGCTCTAATATCGTCCATCCAATTATTGTAAGCGACATATCCATTATTGACAGCTTTCTGAACATCTTTTAGTGGAATATTCATTGAAAGAGTATTGTTCAAGCAAGTTTGAAGTTCTCTAGCCAATGCTTTTTCGCTGTTTATATCCAAGTATGGATACATGAACTTTGTGCTTTTCAGACTGTCAATATTGTGGTATAAAAGTTCAGAATAATAGGCAACAACTGGGCAGTTATAGCAATTATCAGAAGAACCCTCGTCCACATTATATGTAAGACATGGATAGAAAATTGCATCAACTTCACGCTCAACAAGCTCCTCGATATGCCCGTGCATGAGTTTCGCCGGATAGCAAGCTGTGTCACTTGGGATGGAATACTGCCCAGCTGAGTAAAGTTCTCGGGTTGAGAATCCTGACAGCACCACGTGGAAACCGAGGCTGTCAAAAATGCTCTGCCAAAGTGGGGCTAATTCATACATTCCAAGCGCCAGTGGAATTCCTATAGTTTTAGTAGGTTTTTTATTATCGGCAATTTTTTCTAATTTTGAGCGTTTGTACTCAAAAATATTTGGCAAAGCGGGCGTACTTTTCTTCATTCCTGTTCCGCGCTCGCATTTGTTACCAGAAATATATTTTGCACCATCTGCAAAGGTGTTTATTGTCAAGCGGCAATTATTTGTACATGCGTGGCATGATGAGGCTTTCGTGGTGTGGCTAAATTTTGCAAGTTGTTCAGCGCCAAGAGTTCTAGATTCTTCACAGACATTCTTTTTTGCATAAAGTGCAGCGCCGAATGCGCCCATAAGCCCAGCGAGAGTTGGTCTGATAACATTTCTACCAATTTCAATCTCAAAACTTCTCAAAACTGCATCGTTATAAAATGTTCCGCCTTGCACAACGATTTCTTGCCCTAATTCGTCAGCAGAGTTAGCACGAATAACCTTATAAAGAGCATTTTTTACTATACTCACCGATAAGCCAGCAGAAATATCTTCAACACATGCTCCATCTTTTTGAGCCTGTTTAACGGAGGAGTTCATGAAAACAGTGCAACGTGAGCCAAGTTCAACAGGGTTTCTGGCGAAAAGACCACGCTGTGAAAATTCTTCTATCTCGTGTCCCATAGATTTTGCAAATGTTTCTATAAACGAACCGCAACCAGAGGAACACGCCTCGTTTAACATAATGTTATCGATTGCATTATTTCGAATTTTAAAGCACTTAATATCTTGACCGCCGATATCCAAAATGAACTCAACATTTGGACTAAAATGTGAAGCGGCGGTGTAGTGTGCCATGGTTTCGACCAAGCCGTGGTCTATGTGGAATGCGTGTTTTACAAGTTCCTCACCATAACCTGTAACTGCGCTACCGCGCAAAATTACTCTGTCCGAGCAAACTTGCCTTAAATATTTAAGCTGCTCCAAAACTATTTCAACGGGATTTCCTTTATTTGAGCTGTAATATGAGTAAATAAGCTCATTTTTGTCAGAAATTAGCACAAGTTTCGTCGTTGTAGAGCCACAATCGATTCCTAAAAATGCGTCACCTTGATATTTTTCAAGCGCTAAATTCGGCACAGTATGTGCTGAATGTCTGCTTTTAAATTCCTCGTAATCCGCTTTTGTCTCGAAAAGAGGAGGTAGAGTGCGAGTTTCTGTTTTTTCGTTAGCTGTTAGCTCTATTGCATCGACTAAACTTTTATAGTCAATTGACTTTTCCTGTTTTGCAGCATAAAAAACAGCTCCCAAGGCAACGGCAAAACGGCCGTATTCGGGAAAAATTGTGTTTTCGGGAGATAATTTCAAGCTTTCCGCAAAGCTCATACGCAAACCTTTGCAGTAATGAAGAGGACCACCCAAAAACATGACTTTACCGCCAATTTGTCTCCCTTGTGCAAGGCCTGCTATGGTTTGGTTAACCACCGCTTTGTAAATACTCGCAGCGATGTCAGCCTTTCCTGCGCCTTGGTTCAAAAGTGGCTGTATATCAGTCTTGGCGAAAACTCCGCAACGTGAGGCGATTGGATATAGTCTTTCGGCTTGCAGAGCAAGTTCGTCCATCTCCTCATTAGTGATGTTCATGAGAGTTGCCATCTGGTCAATAAATGCGCCAGTACCGCCGGCACAAGAGCCATTCATCCTCTCTTCCGTTCCGCCGGTTAGGAATAGAACTTTTGCATCCTCACCACCAAGTTCAATTACAGCGTCTGTCAAAGGCTCTAAGGCCCTGACGGCCTCGCCTGTGGCAAAAACTTCCTGAACAAATGGAATATCGGCAGATTTTGCCATTCCAAATCCCGCAGAGCCGGAAATAGACATTTTGATTTGCCTACCATCAATTAGTGGTTCTAATCGTTTTAAAATTTCAAGCGTTTTTTGTCTTACTTGTGACATATGTCTTTCATAACATTCAAAAATAATTTCATCACCATCAACCAAAACGGCTTTTGCTGTTGTTGAGCCTATATCGATTCCCAGATAATAAAATTCCTTGTTATTGACACCTTTTATTCTCATAAAGTAAATTCCTCGTCCGTCGTAGTTCCAAGCTGAAAAAATGGAAACTCCAAGGGTTCATAGTTAAGTTTTGATGACTAAAATTAGTCGTTATATAAAAGCATTGAAAACCACATTACCATATTTGAGCCGTAAATAAATTCAATGCCAAATTTTTCTGCAATTTCTGTTACTAAGATGCAATGACTTTCGATACATGGGAACATGTGTTCAGGGTATCGACATGGTGCATCGGGGTAAGTGCAATCTTCGCAATACGCACATGCCTCAGAGGATAGTACATATGACTCAGCGCCCAAATCGCCCATGATTTTTTTTACATCTCGAGTAATATCTTCGTGGTCGCCTCTTGTAGACAATGTTTCTTCTATGTCTGATATGTCATTGACTTCGACAACAGTTACAATCAAAACCGCATCTTCAAACTTCAAGCATTTTGTCTGACATTCTTCCAAGCTACCAACGCCGGGAGGACATGCCCAAGTTTTCCCATACATGGGACATTGGGTTTTACAAATCTCACGTATTCTATCGACAAATTGCAATTCCTCGGTTTTAAAAAACTCAAACTGATATAGCGGAAGTTCAGATATTTTTTCGATAAACATTTCTCTGTTCATAGTACACCCCGTTAAGTATTCTTATCACAGCATACATTATAATTAGAAAATGCACAAATGTCAAACACAATACATAACAGTATTTGATTAATTTACTTGTTTTTTTTATCTATCTTGTTTAATTTGCTGAAATGTGTTAAAGTATTCTAATAAAAATGGAAAGGAAAGCTATGAAAAAATTTACAAAACGTAAAAAGATTGTTGTTAGCGGAGTGCTTTTGTCAATTGCTGTCATTTCTGCTGTAGCACTTAATCCAATGATGAAAACTGTTTTTTATACAATTTCAACAGAAAAAGTTTCTGCTCCACTTAGAATTGCTCTAATCACAGCCCTACATTCTTGCAGGTATGGAGATGGGCAAAAGAACTTAATCAATGCAGTTAATGAGCAGAAACCTGATGTTGTTTTATACTCCGGTGATATTTTGGATGATGACATTTCATATGAAAATGGTATTATAGTTTTAGAGAAATTAGCTAAAGAATATCCAAGCTATTATGTGTCGGGCAACCATGAATTTTGGTCAGGTGACATCAAGAACATAAAAGAAACGATTGAAAATTTGGGTGTAACTGTGCTTGAGGGAGAGAGCGAAATTTTCACAGCAAACGACGTTTCAATTAATATTAGTGGTGTTGACGACCCTACATATCTCAGCGATTTAAAGTTTGATGAACAGCTAGAAACAGCGTCTGAGGAGAGTGACAAAGAGCTTTTCACAGTGTTAATGTCGCACAGACCTGAGCTTTTTGAGACATATTTGAAACATGATTTTGACCTTATTTTGTCTGGACATGCCCATGGTGGTCAATGGAGAATACCAGGTATTTTAAATGGTCTACTAGCACCCAACCAAGGTCTTTTTCCAGATTATGCCGGCGGAAGATATGATTCTGATGGAAAAACTATGATAGTTAGCCGTGGTTTAGCACGTGAAACTACCTTTGTTCCTAGGGTATTCAATAGACCGGAATTGGTAATTTGTGATATAGTTCCAAACTAATTTAACCGCAAAAATCTCATTATTTGTCTGAGATTTTTGCGGTTTTTATTTACATATTTTGTACAGGTATTAGGATTATATCACACTCTTCTGTGTTGAATTTCTCTATTAATTCAGTTGTTGAGGAGTATTTCTTTGCAAGTTCCCAGAGGTCAAGCTCTTCCCTTTTGGGGATGATTATAACCGACGGCTTATTGCATCTATCCTCGTCTTCTTCCAGTACTATGCCTTTTATCATGTTGATTTCAATGCAACCATACTTAACAACTTCGGCAGAAAATGGTATTCTCAGGTCAATGGATTCACCGGACGGAACTGCGTAAATTTCACCAATCGACATGTCAATTGAGCATTTATCCGCACAAATCTCTGTGCTAACGCAAAAATCCTCTTCTTTAGTTACGCTGAAAATTTTACCATCCGTACCTAAATAAACAGCACAAACCCTAAGCGATGCACAAAGCTCCCCTGTTTCCGAGACAGCATTTTTTCCAATTGCAGTAGCACTTATAATCTCTGAAACTTGCCTATCGCACTGTAGCGTACATCTAAATGTATCGCGTAATGTTTCATGCTCCCGACACAATGGCAGATTAATTTTCTCCTCTGTCAAGGTGTATTTTTCGAGATTTGAATATGCATCCTCTATATAATTTACCTCATCATTTTTGCTAATGACAGCTTGAACTAACATGTTTAATTCGGCTGAAATCATTTGTTTGTTGTTTTCGTCCTCGTCAATTTTAAACTCACTGCCAGTCATGCAAACTGTAAGTTCAGGGCAAGTATTTTCGCCTCCACCCTCAATTTCTAAAATCTGAGAAAAAGAACAACTTGCAAAAAAACTCATAGGGGGCCTGCCACCGCATGGCTTTGCGAGGAAATGAATTTTAAGCTCGCCTCTAAATATCAGCTTGTTGCCCACAAACTTTATATCCTCGATTTCAGGACTGGAGCTTGCACACAAAAGCCTGTCGTAGCCATCTGGGGTTGGAGGCATGGAAATTTCTTCTGAGATTGCAAAAGTCTTTTCTCGTATCTCCATTACAGGTGCGCACTCGCTGCTAACTTTCTTTAAATACAGTCCTTTTGTCGGGGCGATATCGTTTATCACTTCTATAATTTCCTCGTTAAAGCAACGTATTGAAGCGCCGACCTCACAACGGACTAAAATTTTTCTCGGATTTAAAATCTTTACTTCCATTGCCAATAGTTTGAGCTTAGCGACTATATCAGTTGCAGAGTTTGCCTCTTTTGCATCGAAGTTTATTACATATGGCAGGTCGGTGCAAATTTTTATTGTCTCAGCCATTACATCGTCGCCGACATATAATACAGTACATTTTACAACGCCCTCTACAGTGATTTTTCCATCACTCACTGTTTTTCCACCGATTAAAACCTCACCACAGGAGTATATCACGCGCTCAATATCAGGATATGTATCAGGTACGACACAGTCGCTCATTTCCTCACACTGTGCACAGGCACTGAGTATCTCACGTTTTAGTGTAATTTCTGTTTTCTCCGTCAAAATTTCCATAAGCTCTCTCCTTGCTTTTTGCTACGCCAAAACACAGCAATTTTGTTAATCTAAGATATTTAAGCTTATGAAAGGCATGTTCGAATTATTCCTTAGTTTGACCTGTGATTAGACAAATAAATTTTGAAAAACATTTCGGAAGTTTTAATACAAAAATTTTCATATTCTCACCTCCCGTCATAAATGGCGAAGCCAAATTCCAATTGCAATCAACAATATCGCAAGCATAAACCACCAAAAACCTATAGGCAGAACCATTGCGAGTAGAATAAACATGCCTGAGACTATAGCAAGACATCCTAAAGTTTGCGGTCTACCTTTTGGCGGTTTTGGTTTTCTGCACGGTCTGGGTATAAAAAACACCGCCCTTTTAATAATGTATCATTACATTATATGCAAAAGACGGTGTTAATGATTATAAAATTGTTACTACTTGTGAACATCCCATTCTTTTAATTCTTTGGCTTGCTCAAAAAGTCTGACGTAGCTTGCGTGACGAGACCTGTCAATAACTCCATCCTCCACAGCTTCGAGAACTGCGCAACCGGGCTCTTTCATATGAGCACAGTCGTTAAACCTACATTTGCCAATAAAAGGGCGAAATTCACGGAATAAATATTGCATTTCATTGCAAAAAATAGGGTCAGCTTTGCTAAATTCAAAAGAAGCAAAACCGGGAGTGTCAGCAATATATGTACCCGAACCGAGGCAAAAAAGCTCAACGTGACGTGTTGTGTGCCGACCTCTACCGAGTTTGTGGCTGACATCACCGACTTTTAAGTTAAATTCGGGTGCGATTACATTTAAAATACTGGATTTTCCGACACCTGAGTTTCCTGTAAATGCACAGGTTTTTCCACGAATAATATCCATAAGTTCATTCTTGCCCTCACCTGTTTCGGCACTGGTACGAATAACTCTATAGCCTGTTTTGCTGTAAATATCAAACAGTTTATCCCCTGGGTCAAGGTCGGTTTTGTTAATGCAGACAAGTACTTCGCAGTGTGCACGCTCTGCAATAGCCGCAACACGGTCTATTAGAAATGGGTCGGTTATCGGAATTACTCCCGATGCCATAATGATTAATACATCAATATTAGCAACAGCCGGTCTTATAAACGAGTTGCGCCTGTCATATACATGCGTTATTGTTCCAACCTTGCCGTCGGTTTCTATTTCTACATCATCGCCGACAAGTGGACTAACACCTGTTAATCTAAATTTTCCCCTAGCGTGACATTCATACAGCTCATTGTCACAGCTCACATAGTAAAAGCCACTAAGTGCTTTAGAAATTACCCCCCTACTCATATGCCTTATCTCTCCTCTACATCTAGCTCTGGTACAGGGGTTTCTTCCTGTGGTGGCTCGGGTTCTGGTGTTGGCTCTGGACCTTTTGAAATTTGAAGATAAATTGGTGTTTCTGCCGCAACTTCTGTGTCAGCAGGCTCGCTCTGCCAGATTACAACGCCAACGGGATAGTTACTGAAAATTTCTGTAACTCCGCCCACAGCCAAATTCATATTTGTCAGTCTTGAACTAGCTACTGATTCTGTCAAACCGATTACATTCGGAACTTTTATTGCTTCTTGAGATGGTCCGTCGCTGACAGTTATATAAACTGTTGCGCCGACAGAAATTTGCTCTCCAACTCCTGGGCTTGAGCTTATAACATAATCAACTGTAACAGATGCAGACGGTGCTCTGTCGATTTCAACGGCAAATCCTGCGTCTTTTAGCTCTTGTTCTGCTGCTCTGAATTCTTTGTTTACAACATTTGGAACAGCTTTCATTTCAAGTCCACTCGAAACAATTAAAGTGATATCAATACCATCTTCAATCATCATCATACTTCTATTTTCCTCAATACTTTGAGAAACAATCATATCCTTTGGAACGGTTGAGTCAGGCATGATTTCAACTGAGAAGTTGAAAATATCTTCAAGTTCGGGATTATTTAGAACATCAGTGTAAATATCGCCAACAAAGTTTGGCACATTAATTCTCTCGGATGTGCTGAATAAATCTTCAAAAAGATATTGCCAAAGGAATACAAACATGATGAATATGAAAATTAAAATACAGAAAAGACCGGAAAATAAACTGACTTTACGGCTTCTTCTTCTGCGCCTGTCATATGAATCGTGGTCAAGATCCCTACCGCTACCGACAGGTTTAACATAACCATCATCATTTTTAGGCTTTTTATTCTCTGTGGAATTTGGTGCCACTGCCTCACCTTTTTCTATTCTTATTTTATCTAATGCGCTGAGCATTTCCGCGGCAGTTTTAAACCTCTGGTTTTTGTCAACAGCCATTGCTTTTAAAATTACACTCTCAAGTTCACTTGTGATTTCCGAATTTAGTTCACTTGGTCTTTGAATATTCCCATTTACATGCTTCATTGCAACCGCAACAGCGTTTTCTCCTGTGCATGGCAGCTTTCCTGTTAACATCTCGTATAAAATTACACCCAGTGAATATAGGTCAGAGCGAGAGTCGACAGGTTCGCCCTTTGCTTGCTCGGGTGAAATATAATGAACCGAACCTAAGGTTTCACTTGCAGTTGTATTTTGTGTGTCTTGTATTCTGGCTATTCCGAAATCAGCAACTTTAACATTACCATTTTTCTCTACCATGATATTATGTGGTTTTATATCTCTATGGACTATACCCTTTGAGTGGGCATGTCCCAATGCTTTACAAATTTGGGAAGCAAAATGCACTGCCTCTTTCCAAGTTAAGACATTTTTGCTTGTCATATACTGCTTGAGGTTAATTCCCTCAATAAGCT
>CAYJLH010000006.1:23805-49918 GCA_964370925.1 uncultured Oscillospiraceae bacterium
GGTATCTCCCGAACGGTTCATATCATAAACCGAAACTATATTTGTATGAGAAAGCATCGCAACTGCTTGCGATTCGTTTTGAAATCGTTTTCTAAATTCAGCATCAAGTGCATAGTCATCTTTTAAAACTTTAACGGCAACATTGCGATTTAATCTATGGTCAAATGCTTTATAAACAACGGCCATTCCGCCCTTGCCTATAACATCAGTCACTTCATATCGCTCGTCAAGCATCTTGCCAAGATACCTGTCCATTCCATTATCCATATCTTACCTCCATTAAACGAGCTAAATTATATTATCTCATTAAAATACAAAAATTGCAACAGTAACATTGTCAGTTGCTTCCCTAGATAGCGCAAGATTTACAAGTTCATTGCACATTGGCTCTGGATTTTCGTATTTCTGCGTAATTTCTAGCATTTCATCTTCGTCAACCATGTTAGTCAAGCCGTCAGAGCATAAAATGATTATGTTCCCCTCTTCGGCATCGACAGTGTATACATCGGGCACTACGGTTCGCTCAACACCCAGTGCTTTTGTGATATAGTTTCGACGAGGATGCTTTTTTGCCTGCTCCCTTGTGATTTCACCTTTTTGAACCAATTCCTCAACATATGAGTGGTCTGTTGTAATTTGCCAAATTACTCCACGACTTATCATATAGGCTCTGCTGTCACCGACATGAGCTAAATGTGCCCTATCGGCTTCGAAAACACCGCCTACTAAAGTTGTTCCCATGCCCTCACACGTAAAATCTGTGAAAGCTCGGTCATAGACCACGACATTAGCATAGTTAGCCGCCTCTTCGACAAGGGAAGGCATACTTACATCATCTCCATCGATTATACATCTTTGAACATGAGCACTGAAGCAGTCAGTTGCCATAGCGCTTGCAACATTTCCCGAACGAGCACCGCCCATTCCGTCACAAACTACACCGATTACACAATCAGCTGTTGCACTTATTGCAAACGTATCTTGATTTTCTTTTCGGACTTTTCCGATGTCCGTAATGCCAAAGGTTTTCATAAACCCTCCACTGTTGCCTATTTTTTCTCTTGTTGATTTTTGCGGCGCAACTGTCCGCAGGATGCGTCTATATCTCCACCAAGTTTGCGACGAACGGTCACGTTTACGCCTTTTTTCTCCAAAATACTGACAAATTTTTTCAAATTTTCAGGTTTAGAAGGCATAAACTCTCTTTCATCGACATGATTTAGTGGAATCAAATTAACATGACAGCTCAAACCTCTAACTTTGCTCGCTAGGGTTTCTGCATGGAAATCTGTGTCATTAACACCGTCAATCATAGCATACTCAAAGGATATACGTCTACCTGTTTTTGAAAAATAACTACGACATGCGGAAAACAGGTCATCAACACCCTTTTTTCTGTTAACTGGCATGATACGATTTCTTGTATCATCATCAGGTGCGTGCAAAGAAACGGAAAGGGTTAACTGTAAATTTTGATTTTCAAGTTCCGAAAATTTGTCAGTTAGTCCACATGTGCTCAAAGAAATATGGCGCATACCAATATTCAATCCGTTTTCATCATTAACAAGTTTCAAAAACTTCATTGTGTTATCAAAATTATCCAGCGGTTCGCCTATACCCATCAAGACTATATTGCTAATTTTTTCATTTGAGTCAACTTGAGTAAAAAGAACTTCGTCGAGCATTTCAGATGGATTAAGGTTTCGAACCAGCCCGCCGATTGCCGACGCACAAAAAGCGCAACCCATTTTGCAACCGACTTGCGTTGAAATACATACAGTATTTCCGTGTTTGTATCTCATCAAAACCGTTTCGACTGCGTTTCCGTCAGAAAGTTCCCACAAATATTTGATAGTACCATCCAGAGCAGAAACTTGTTTTCTAAGTAGTTTTGGAGTTGAAATATAGAAAATACTGTCAAGTTTTTCACGTAAAGAAGCGCTTAAATCTGTCATATCCGAAAAAGAAGTAACTGCTCTATTGTGAATCCATACAAAGATTTGTTTTGCCCTAAAACTCTTTTCTCCAATTTCTGTGAGTTCATTTTTCAGCTCGCTTAAACTCAGAGATTTTATATCACGCTTCATCTTTTCTCCTCAGTTTGCAGTAGAAAAATCCATCTGTTCCGTCAATGTGTGGGAATAATGTTCTCATTTCTCCCTCTACAATAAAATCATCATGTGATTTTAGAAATCTATCTATAACATCAGAGTTTTCTCGCTTAAAAATTGTACATGTTGAATATAACAAAACACCGTTTGGTTTGACGCATTTAGAAATTCCATCTAAAATATCATACTGAATCTCAGGCAGTCTTTCAATATCTGCGACACATTTCTGCCTAATATCCGGTTTTTTTCGTATAACACCAATACCGGAACAGGGTACGTCGGCAAAGACTATATCAAAGGAATTGTAGTATTCCTCACGAGGCTTTTTTGCATCCATTGCGTGGGTTTTAATTATGTTAATACCAAGTCTTTTGGAACTTTTCACAATACGGCTCAACTTTTTTTCGCCTATGTCACAGGAAACGATTTCGCCTTTGTTCTCCATGCACATTGCAAGTGAAAAACTCTTCCCACCGGGGGCAGAACACGCATCCAAAACTCTCATATTCGCATTAGCTTCTGCTGATAAAACTGCAAGTTTTGCTGCATTATCCTGAATAAAAAATAGACCATCGTTAAAACTTTTAAGCTTGTTTAAGTCGCCTGGGTTCAAAATTTCTATACTGTTTTCAATATCAGATAACTCTGCTTTGAGACCCTCGGATTTCAAAGTTTCGAGTAAATCAACTGCATTAGTTTTCAAAGTATTAACTTGCGCTGTTGCTGTAGTTTCTTCGTTGTTAGCGGCAAGGAATTTTTCAGTAAAATCATATCCAAATTCGGAAACCAAAAGCTTACATAATTCTTCGGGATGACTGTATTTTATTGACAAAAATTCGGAAGTTCCTTTATTTGTAATCTCTGGTAAATTCTCTAAATTTTCGCTAATACGACGCAAAACTGCATTACATAGTCCAGAAGCTCTTGGAATTTTTTTCTTGATAATGGAAACTGCTTCATTGACAGCCGCATGACTTGGAATTCTGTCAAGAAAAACCATTTGATATACTGAAATTCTCAATACATCGAGTAAAATTGGCTCTAATTTGGAAGTTTTAACAGTTGAATAACAGTTAATATAATAGTCGCATAGTGAATAATTTTGCAAAACTCCTGTACATAATTTTGTACATAAAGCTGCATCCTTAGTTGAAAGTTTAGCACTTTCGATGACACTTCCGAGCACAGCATCAGACCATGCTCCGTCGCATCTGCATTTAATTAAAGCGGAAAGTGCCGCTTCGCGTGCCGATTTTGGCATTGAATAACTTCCTTTCAGGTTCTATACATTTATTGGATTTCCTCTTAGGAAGTCCGCAGCATTCATTCGTTTTCCACCGGATTTTTGCACTATGGTTAACATCACGGTTTGACCATCAATGCAAGCAATTTCAATTCCGTCTTTTCCGGCTGAAACAACTTCTCCAGCTTGCTTATTAGTGGAATTGTTAGTGATATTAGCCATATGAACTTTTAAATCAAGTTCATTTATTGTGGCAGTAGCTGAGGGCCAAGGGTTCATACCGCAAATATGTTTCACAATTTCTCGTGGTGATTTATTCCAATCAATGGGGCTCATCTCTCTTGAAAGCATTGGCGCATGAGTAAATTCTGCATCATTTTGGACAGTTCTTGGCGCAATTCCCTTGTCAATATCTCTAATAGTTTTGACAAGTAACTCACCTCCAACAGGGCTCATTCTTTCAAAAAGCTCACCGCTGGTCTCAGTTTCCCCGATTTCAAGTTCTGCTTTATATATCATGTCACCAGCATCTAACTGCTCTTTGATGTACATGCTTGTCAGACCTGTAACTTTATCGCCATTCAAAACCGACCATTGTACTGGGGCGCTCCCTCTGTATTTTGGTAGCAAGGAAGCGTGAATGTTTATGCATCCTTTTAGTGGTATTTCAATTATCTCATTTGGAATTAATTTTCCATATGCAACCACTGCAATAAGGTCAGGAGAAATCTCACGTAGGATTTTTGCAGCCTCACCATCTCTTAAAGTTGAGGGTTGAAAAACGGGTATTTCGTGCTCAACTGCCAAAACTTTTACTGGACTCATTTCCAGTTTCATCCCACGATTTTTTGGCTTGTCAGGCTGTGTAAATACAGCAACGACATTGAAATTATTATCAATTAGTGCTTTGAGTGAAGCTTTTGCGATTTCGGGAGTTCCCATAAAAACTACTCTCAATTTACTCCTCCTCGCCAGCTTCGGTCAATATTTCTTCTTCATCTAAAAATCTAGTTACTTTTTCGAGGAACAATTTGCCATCTAAATGCTCAATTTCGTGACAAAATGCACGTGCAGTCAAGCCATACCCCTCGTATTCAAAAAACTCACCATCGCGGTCTTGAGCTCTGATTTTCACTGCCTCGGGTCTAGCGACAACACCAAATTTCCCGGGTACACTTAAGCATCCCTCCGGTCCGACTTGTTCGCCATCGGTTTCAATAATCACAGGATTAATGCATTCAATCAAAAATTCCTCTTCATCATCTTCGACATTGGTCTCCAACACTAAACACACGTTACGTAAAACGCTAATTTGAACCGCTGCTAACCCAACTCCGCCACTTTCTTCCAGAGTGTCAGCCATATCATCGAGTAATGCGTGAAGTCTTGAGTTAAAATCTGTAACTTTTTTGCTTTTTTTGGAAAGCATTTCGTCGCCTTCGTGTATAATTGTTCTAATTGCCATATAATGTATTTCCTCCTATAAGGGATTTATATCAGCAAATACTGATACACCCTTAAAATCCTTTGATGTATTACAAATAGTAATCATATTGGATATCAATTTTCTAATATACGCGCCCTCATCACCGCATAGTGTAACACAATATCTAAATCTATTGTTAATTTTGACTATAGGAAGTGGCGCAGGGCCAAGAATTTTCATGTCTGTTTTGTTTGAGGTTTCTTTTTTCATGCTGTCTCGAATGAACACACAGCACCTCATGACGAGCGCTTCATTTGTTCCTGTGACAGTGATGGAGTAAATGTCAGTAAATGGTGGAACCCACTGCATTTCACGCATATAAATTTCTGAATTGTAAAAACCTTCATAGTCTTGATTGGCTGCTTGAATAATCGTTTGATTTTCAGGTGTCATTGTTTGAATGACCGCCCTTCCCTTTTTGCTTCCTCGACCACTGCGACCAACAACCTGAGTAATTAATGAAAATGTACGTTCTGATGAGCGGTAATTTCCAGAATATAGGCTTTGATCGGCAGAAATTACACCAACTAAGGTTACATTATCGAAATTTAATCCTTTTGTTACCATTTGTGTCCCAACCATTATAGGGATTTTTTCATCTCTAAATTTGTTTAGAAGTAACTCATGGCTTCCGCTAGGCGCAACGGTGTCGGTATCCATACGTAAAATTTCGACATCGGGGAACAAAATTTCAAGGTCAGCAACAACTTGTTGAGTTCCTGCTCCTGTAAAATTAAGTAAACCTCCGCAATCAGGGCATTGTGAATCTGGCTTTTTTGAGTATCCGCAATAGTGGCACATTAGCCTACTATTTGCGCTGTGATATGTCATATTTGCACTACATCTAGTGCAAACATATGTGAAACCGCATTCAGAACAGCTGATTAATTTGCTAGTTCCTCGGCGGTTAATAAACAAAATAGTTTGCTCGTTTTTCTCTAAATTTAGTTCAATTTCGCTTTGTAATACAGAGCTAATACTACTACCATTACCATTTTTTAGCTCTTTTTTCAAGTCAACAATTTGCACAATAGGCAAATCTTGGTTGTTAAATCTCTCGGGCATAGTGTAGAAGTTGTAGCGTCCATTTTGTGCAAAATATCTACTTTCAACATCTGGTGTAGCAGAACCGAGTAATAAAAGTGCATTTTGTGAAGCACATCTAAACTTAGCCACATCACGAGCATGATAACGAGGAGTATTTTCAGATTTGTAAGCTTCTTCTTGTTCCTCGTCGATAATTATTAATGATAAATTTTTAACAGGAGCAAAAACCGCGCTTCTCGTACCTATTACAACGGTTGCATCTCCCTTTTTTATCCTTTTCCATTCGTCGTAGCGCTCACTAATTGCCAAGTTGCTGTGTAAAACTGCAACTTTTCCACCAAAATGCATGGTGAATTTCTCAATCATTTGAGGTGTGAGCGCAATTTCAGGTACTAATAGTATAGAGCCTGAGTCTTTTTTCAACATTTCCTCGATTAATCGAAGATAAATCGTAGTTTTCCCACTTCCTGTAACTCCAAAAAGTAGAGCAGCTTGACCTATTTCGTTTTTAGTTAACGAAAATATTTTTTCAAATACATCCTGTTGCCTATCATTTAAATTTGGCAGTGGTGTTGTTTCTAGTGGTACAGAAATGGAATTTCTATACACCTCTTCATCTTCTTGATGAAGAAAACCTTGCTCAATTAGTTTTTTTATTGTAAGCCTAGAGCATGAAGTAAAATAAATTATTTCCGAAATAGAAACTTTTCCTACCTGAGCGACAAGTTCTAGCACAGCCGATTGTTGCGGAGAACGTCTTTTTTTTCCCTGAGCGATTAAATATGCCTCATCGGGTGGTATTGCCAAAAATACATTGCTCACAACTTTATCTTTTACACGGCGATTTTCTTTTACATTTACAGTAAGAACACCCTTTTTTACTAAGGATGAAAGCGCTTTTGAGGGGCTTTTTTCCTCGAAAGCATCTTCAAATACAGACAATTCACATTTACTTGAATTTGCATAAATTATGTCAATTATAGACCGTTCTTTTGCAGAACGACCCGCTAATTCATACGCACTTTCTTTGTCAATTCCATGAGAAATCTCGTAAATTGGGCGCAAATTATACCAAATTCCAGCAGGCAACATTGATTTTACTGCATCGTAAACAGTGCAAAAAAATCTCTCTCGCATCCATATTGCGAGTTTTATCATTTCTTTGCTTAAAACCGCCTCAGTATCTAGCACTCCTGATAGAAATTTTAGCTTTCTGTCGCCTTTGAATTCATCGACAGAAAGCACTATTCCTTCACATTTTTTATTTCCATTTCCGAATGGTGCAGTCACTCTTTTACCAACACAAACTTGGTCCAATAATTCGTCTGGTATCATGTAATCGAAAGGCTTATCAAACCAATAGGTGGCAGATGAAACTGCAATTTTCGCAATTTTAGAAGGCATTTGCTCTCACCTTCCGTATTATTTCTAAAATTATAGGGGGTTTTGCGGAATTCACTAGAATTCTTCACTCATTAATTCGTCTGCTTCTAACTCTTGATCGTCATCATCCATGAATAGAACATTTGACAAAATTGGGTCAGCAACAGGTGAACTTTCTGTAGCGAATTCTTCAGCGCGTTCTGTGACAATTAGTTCGCCATAGTAAACTTCGTTAATTGCGTCAGAAACTGGTTTTTCGTCCAAGATATCTCCATTTGCTTCGGCGTCTGAGGCAATTTCTCTCGCACGACGTGCAACTAAATTAACCAACAAGTATCTGCTTCCTACTTTTTCTACAAGGTCTGACATTGGTGGGTATAGCATCATAATAAACCTAACTCCTCTGTTATTACTTTTATTCTGTCCGCCATTTTACATTTTTCGGCGGTGATTATTGCGTCTAATTCTTTCGCTGCAACCTCAACTTCATCGTTTATAACAATGTAATCATAATTTGAAGCCATCGAAAGTTCATGTTTTGCAGTTTCGAGACGTACTCGAACTTTTTCTTCGTTGTCTGTGCCTCGTCCGCGAAGTCTGTTTTCCAAAATATTCATATTTGGAGGTGACAAAAATACCATTACTGCATCGTCTTTTGAAGTTTTTACCTGACGAGCTCCTTGAACTTCTATGTCGAGAAGTACAATTTTTCCCTCGTTTAGCATTTCTTCTACCGCGGATTTTGGAGTTCCATAACTGTTTCCCGCATAGGTTGCAAATTCCAGAAGTCCATTGTTTTCAACTAAGTTCTCAAATTCTGTGTGGCTGATAAAATAGTAGTTTACACCGTTTTTTTCGCCATCTCTTGCTGGTCTGGTCGTGGCTGAAATGGAAAATGAAATATCATTTCGAAGTTCTAAAAGCCTTGAAATTACAGTACTTTTCCCAGTCCCCGACGGACCCGATAATACAATCAACTTACCTTTATTCTTCATCTTCTTCCGCCTCCGTAGTAATCTTTCCGCCCATTCTGCCTGCGATTGTTTCAGGTTGTATTGGCGACAGTATCACATGGCCACTGTTCATAATTATAACCGCACGTGTCCTTCTTCCATACGTTGCATCGATAAGAAGTCCTTTATCTCGTACATCTTGAATTATCCGCTTAATTGGTGCGGATTCGGGACTTACAATAGCTACCAATTTTCCCGAAGAAACCATATTACCAAAGCCAATATTGATTAGTCTGATGATAAAAATGCCCCCTTATTCAATATTTTGTACTTGTTCTCTTATTTTTTCAATCTCTGCTTTTGCGTCAACTACTGCTTTCGAAATTTCAAAATCATTGCATTTTGAGCCAATTGTATTGATTTCTCTGTTTAATTCTTGGATTAAAAAGTCGAGCTTTCTTCCTATCGGAGATGTGCCTTTAAGCATTTCACGAAGCTGAGAAAGATGGCTTTTTAGTCTTACAATTTCCTCAGTTACGGATACTTTGTCCGCAAAAAGAGCTGCTTCGGTTAAAATCCTCGTGTCGTCTATAGCGACGCCGTCCAAAATTTCACGCATACGAGCTTCAAGTTTTGCTTGATATTCCTTGACGGTCGCTGGTGAAAGTTTCTCGATTTTTTCGGTCATTTCTTCGATTAAGGCAATTCTGTTTAATATATCTTGGCAGAGTTTTTCACCCTCAATCAAACGCATTTTGTCGAATTCAATTAGTGCATTTTCGACTACACTATGTACACCAACCGAAAGTGCATCTCGGTCAATTTCCTTTTTTTCCGCTGTCAAAACTTCTGGAAGTCTTGCTATTGAAGTCGCCGAAATATCATCGACAATTCCATACTTCTCACATAGGGTTTTCATAGATTTGATGTAGCTTTCTGCGAGAGCTTCGTTTACGAAAATCTCAACATCGTTCGATTTTGAACTGTCAACGCTCACAAATACATCAACTTTTCCTCGGCTCATGTGCGTTTGAACTTGTGACTTTATGCTTTCCTCAGCGAACAAAAAGCTCCTCGGAAGCCTTACAGACACATCGAGATAACGATTATTGACACTTTTAAGCTCAATTGAAAGCTCAATACCATCAACCGCATCTTTTGCAGCGCCATAGCCTGTCATACTGTATATCATTTTAAAGTACCCTCACTATTTCAAATGTAGCCATTTTTTTATTTTTGTACCATTTATTTGCACTTACTGCAATTATTATACCCACTAAAAATCCACCGACGCTCATTAATGTTCTCGTTGTTTCAGCAGCATCCATAATCGCAGATATTGCATAAAATGTAAAGAACAAAATCACAGGTAGCATATAGGCGATGAAAGCAGCCGTTAAAACTCCCCTTGTACTACTCTCTACGACCACGTGATCACCCTCGACTGCTCTTGCACTGTTGTGTGCCTGAGCTTTTACGAAATTTTTTGACGAGCAAAGTCCACCGCACATTTTGCAGTTTCCACCACAGGCAGACTCTCGCTTAACTTTTATTTCAGCCTTTCCATTGGGTAAAATTTTTGTAACCATTGCATTTTGAGTCATGATAATGCCTCCTTATCAGCGAAAATTTTATTCTGCATCGATAATTCTTAGATAAATATCATAGTCGCCTATGGCTGCTACGTTTGTAAATCCATCGACATGCACAGTGGCTGGAGCAATTACTGTTCCTGTTTCTGAAACTTCAGATAGGTCTACAACCAGTCGAATATTATTCGAGTTAACATCTGATAAGCTTTCAGCCGGACCTCGAACCTCGATTTCTATGCTCTCGTTAACCATTTCATAGTCGAATTCTTCCGAGAGATTTGTTACAGTGAAATTGATATTCGAAACGTCGAGCTTTTCTTTTTCCAGTCCTAAAACTTCGACATTTACAGTAACCTCAGTTGTTCCTGTTACATTTTCTGTTTCATTAGGTATTATGATTACATATTCCTCAGTTAAAACAGGGTCGACAGTTGCAAGGTCTATAGTTCCTAAATTGATATTATTAACACCCTCAAGGATGGATGGATCACCGGAAATTGTAATGGTTTTTGGCTCGTAAGTTACATTTGCGTGTTGTATAGTTGCGCCACCACCGTCGACAAGGTCGATTACAAACGGAACTTCTTTAGTCGCCTTAACAGTTAGGGAAACATTTACAGTTTCAAGGCCAACCATTAAGTCGTCTGACTCGACAATGTTTCCATCGAAGTCCACAAGTTCAAATGTAGAATCAAATGTGACAGTTCTGTCGATTTCTTCACGCTCAACGACAACCTCTGCATGTGAAATTTTTTCAATTTCAGTTGCAGGACCACTGACCAAAACATTTAGAGGGTCGAAAATAAATTCGTCTCTTATATATCCTTCTGCAACGCTTCCAGTGAAAACTCCACGTAGTTCGAAAGTTTTGCTTGCCTCATTATCGACAAAAAATGTTAATGTCGATGGCTGTCTCTCTGTTATTGTTATATTGCTACTGTCAATTTCAGGAGGAAACGCAATGTCATAGGTTTTTTCTACGCTTCCTGTTCTACTAGTTGCGCTAACATCGATAATTGCCGATAAATCAGTACTCCTTAAATCAGCGAGTACATTAATCGGGCCATAAAGTTCAACAGAAATCGTATTTGCGCTCAAATCGGTGATTATATAGCCTTTGGACTCGCGCAATGCCTCTTCTCCCTCAAGAGTTACATCTATTCCTTGGAAGGTCACAGAAGTTTTTTCACCCTCAACATTAGTTACATATACCCATAACAGTAATGCAACCAAAATTGAAAATACAATCCAAAATCCGTTACTATTTAAAAAGTTATTTGTCTTGTTTATTTTCCTTACCATCTAATTTACTTTTCCTCCTAAATCGGAAGCCTTTTTTCTCAGATTCGTCATCACGTAAAAGTTCTTGTCTTAATAGTGCCTCGACAGTTTCGACTTTTAGCTGTCTTTTTAACATGCCATCTACCGCAACCGAAATTGCGCCTGTCTCCTCTGAGCAAATAATTGCTATCGCATCAGAGTTTTCACTGACGCCAATTCCCGCTCTGTGCCTCATTCCAAGGTCTTTACTGAGGTTTACGCTTGAGGACATAGGAAGCATACAGCCAGCAGCTTCAATTTTTCCGGCACTGATTATAACCGCACCATCGTGTAGAGGCGCTTTGTCATAGAAAATGTTTTTCAAAAGCTCTGCTGTTGTGTCGGCATTTATGACAGTACCTGTGGTTAAAGGCTCTGAAAGTTTATTATCACGTTCAAAAACTATAAGTGCTCCTGTCCTTGATTTTGACATATCTTCACATGCCAAAAGCGTTTGCGTTATTGCAGCATCCAAGGTGGTTGGATTTACAGAAGCCGCTGTGATAAGTTGTAAAACCGAGCCAGAGCCCATTTTTTCAAGCATGCGTCGAAGTTCTGGCTGGAATAGTATTACTATCGCAAGTAAGCCCAGCTCCATCGTACTTCTTAGCAAGAAGTTTATCACAAATAAGTTATACACATCAGAAAGCCACATCACAGCAACAAGTGCAAGCAAACCTGCCGCAACTCTTGCTGAGTTTGTTTTCCTGATAAACATAGAAAGCTTATAAACAATGAGTGCAACTATTGTGATATCTATAATATCAGAAATTTCCAATATCTTTATATAATTAATTCCACCGAACAGAAAATCTGTAAAAGCTTGCATTTAAGTCGCTCCGAATTTTCATAAAATTATCTTAACCCACTCGGGTATCACTCTATTATATAACGAAGCTGAGGAAATATCAACACTATAGTGAATATTTTCACGCTTTGCTCAATATATCCCTTATAATTCTGCTCACAAACAGCACTTCTGCCTCAGAATTGAAGGGCGAAAAGCTAAATCTGACAGTTCCTGTATAAAATGTACCCACTGTTTTGTGTGCTGTCGGTGCACAGTGAAGCCCCGAGCGCACAGCAATTGAGCGTTTTGCCAGTCGTTCAGAAAAGGTTTCACAGTCGTGATTTCTAACTCGAACAGACAAAACACCTATTTGGTTATTTTTTTCAGCTTCGTAAATTTCTAAGTTTGGAATACTTGAAAGCATGTCGGCAAATTTTACTCTCAGTGAATTCTCATGCTCTGCTATGCGCTCTATTCCCTTTGTTTTCACATATTTAAGCCCTGCGTAAAGTCCAGCAATACCCGGCATGTTGTGCGTTCCCGCTTCTAACCTGTCCGGTAAAAATTCCGGCATGGTTTGCCTCACGCTGGACGAGCCTGTGCCGCCAAACAAAATCGGCTTTGCTTCGTGATTGCAGAGCAATAGCCCTGTTCCTTGAGGTCCGAAAAGCCCTTTGTGTCCTGGCATGGCGACAAAATCAGCTTTTAATTCGTCAAGCCTTAGCGGAATACATCCTGCGGATTGTGACGCATCAATTATTAGTGGCACACTGAATAAATTACACAATTCAGAAATACGTTTTATGGGCAATACGTAACCAAAGACATTTGAAGCATGTGTACACACACAGGCTTTTGCACCAGGTAAAAGCCTCCGAAATTGGTCTATCAAAGCTTTATCGTCAAATAAATTTGATTGAGCGATAGAAACAACTGCGCCACGCTCAAAAAGTGGGCGTGTCACCGCATTGTGTTCAAAACCTGAAATTACTACCCTATCGCCCTTATTCACAAGGCTATTAACAGCGATATTCAGTGCGTGAGTGGCATTAAATGTAAAAACGACATTTTCAGCTGGGCAAGCGAACATTTCGCCGACCAGTTCACGGCAGTCAAAACAAAGCTTCGAGGCACGAGCAGAGGTTTCTGACTCTCCCCTACTTGGGCTTGACATTGTGTTCATTGCGCTTAGCATGGCTTTTTTTACAGTTTGAGGTTTTTGAAAAGTGGTTGCAGCAGAGTCAAAGTATATCACACTCCAACCTCCTTAACAAAGCCTTTTCCGCTTTCAAGGTAGATTTTAACAGGCTCTAAGCCTGCTTCACGCAAGATTTTTAAACTTTCATCAAGTTTTCTTGCAGAAATTTTCACACAATAGGAACAGCCTTGAACATTCATGCTCAAAACCGCTTTTGTAATCGTTGCAGTTATTGCACGACGTTCTAGCACTCTCGAAGCTCTTTGCGCATAAGTCAGTGACTTGCACAACAGCAGATAATGGGACATTAAAATCACTCCTCCCGCATCTTAATACTGTATTGTATGCAAGATATTGGAATTGTGACTTAAATTTTTCTGTTTAAATTTACTCGGCTTCGATTTTTCTCAATAACACAACAGCATGGGCGCAAATTCCCTCTTCTTTGCCTGTGTAACCCATGGTTTCCTCGGTTGTAGCTTTAACTCCAACATTTGAAAGCTCCGTCTTTAAAGCCGAAGCAATATTTCTTCTCATTTCTGGGATGAATTGAGCTATTTTTGGCTTCTGTGCGACTATAGTACAATCGCAGTTCACTAATACATATGATTTTGCTTCTAATTTTTTTCTAACATGTTTTAGTAATTCAATACTGCTTATGCCCTCATACCTACTGTCAGAGTCAGGAAAATGAGTGCCAATATCTCCCAGTGCTAATGCGCCCAAAAGTGCGTCCATTAGCGCATGTACTAAAACATCTGCGTCAGAATGACCCAAGAGCCCTGTTTTGTGCGGTATTTGAACTCCACCCAAAATTAAATCTCGCCCAAGAACCAATCTATGCGCATCAAAACCATGTCCAATTCTCATTTTCTCACCTATTTTCTAAAATATATTCAGCAATTGCCACGTCTTGCGGTACTGTTATTTTAATATTCTCATAAGAGCCTTCGGTTATTTCCGAATAAACTCCAAACGCTTCCAAAGCCATTCCGTCGTCGGTGTATTCAATGCCTTTGTCACGTGCATCGGTCAGCGCACCTATGATGAGGTGAGGGTGAAAAACTTGTGGTGTCTGTGCGGCGTAAAGTAGGCTTCTATCCAATGTTCTTTCGGATTTACTGTCTTTAACCACTTTTATGGTGTCTTTTACAGGCACACAGGGAACTGCGGCTTTATTTTTGTAAGCTCCAAAAAATGCTTTTTCAATAATTTCAGAAGTTACCAAGGGCCTTGCTCCGTCATGTATTGCGACTAGCTCGGATTCTTTATCTATAGATGAAAGCCCTAAAAGTGATGATTCAGTGCGATTTGCGCCTCCGCTTATAATTTGTGTGACCTTACTTATGGAATAGCTATCGCATAGCTTTGCAATGTCGACTATGCTCTCACTTTTTGTAACTATAACGATTTCTGATATTAAGCTACTATTTTGAAATGCCAAAGCACTGCGTATAATTACAGGAATTCCGCAAATTGGGAGCATTAATTTATCCACACCCATACGTGAAGAAGAACCTGCTGCGACAATTACACAAGAGCATTTTGGTAAACTCTCTTGTTCTTTTTGGCTGAATATATCAAATATGTTCATATTATCCTCCCGGTAGTTTATGTGTTAATTATACACTAAATTGCGGAGTAAATGTCAACAAAACTTTAATTTTATTTCTGTTTATTCATATTATATAGTGTAGCAAGTCCTTTGATTATCAAAAGCTCATCATAAATAATATCGTGCTTGCAATGTTTAATAACAGTTTTTGCAAGTCCGCCTGTAGCTACAACAGTTAGTTTTTCGCCTAGCTCCTCTTCAAATCGCGCAATAAGTCCGTCGACCATGCACGCATTGCCATAAAGAAGTCCGCTTCTCATACTGTCGATTGTGTTTTTGCCTATAAGTTTTACAGGGGCATCAATTTCTATATGAGAAAGTTGAGAAGCGTTTGCAGCAAGCGCATTTAGTGAAGTCTTTATACCGGGCATAATACAGCCACCCAGATGTCTATGATTTTTATCAATTATATCAACAGTGGTTGCTGTTCCCATATCAAGAATTACAAGTGGTAGTTTGTATTCATTCATGGCAGCAACAGACGCAACAATTCGGTCAGCTCCCAGAGATTTTGGGTTGTCTATTGCGATTTCAAGTCCCGTTTTCATATCGTCTTTAACTACCAATGGTGGCTTTGAAATTAGCAACTTAACTGCTTTCTCAAGAGCATATGTCATCTCAGGTACAACAGAAGAAATTATCGCTCCCTCAATATCATTTACATCAACCTTATGAAGGTCCATCATACACTTAAGTCTAATGGCATATTCGGTTGTTGTACCGTTTTTTATAGTGGATAATCTACCTCTGTACATTTCTCCATGGTCAGCCCAAATACCAACGACTATATTTGAGTTTCCAACGTCAAGTCCTAAAATCATATTATGTTTACCTTTCGAGTGTAAGTTAGATGCCAATTATTATACAATCTGCAACAAATTAAATCAAGATGTTTAGAAAAATTTACATTTTTTTATTGCAAATAATATATTAAATGTGGTATAATATTAATTATACAAATTAAGTCAACATTGGTTTGGTGGTGTTTTTTTGAATTGGGAAGAACTTGAAAAATCCTGTAATGAGTGCAATTTATGTGCTTTGAGCGAAACAAGAAAAAAAGTTGCTTTCGGGGTTGGAGATAAAAACGCTGATTTAATGTTCATCGGTGAAGGACCCGGAGAGCAAGAGGACCTGCTTGGTGAGCCTTTTGTCGGGAGAGCCGGTCAGCTTTTAGATGATATGTTAGCCTGTATTGACCTTGACAGAACCAAAGTTTATATTGCAAATATCGTTAAGTGTCGCCCACCCAAAAACCGCGACCCACTTCTTTTAGAACAAGACTCTTGTGCTAGGTGGCTACAGCATCAAATTGATTTAGTAAAGCCGAAAATCATAGTTTGCACAGGAAGAATTGCGGCTACATCATTAATCAGAACCGACTTTAAAATAACTCGGGAACATGGACAGTGGTTTGATATAAATGGCATAAAATATATAGCGATTTATCATCCGTCCGCTCTACTTCGCGACCCGACAAAAAGGCCTGAAACCTTTGTGGATTTAAAGACTATTCAAAAAGCAATCAGGGAAAACTTATACTAAGCTAATTATTTAGGAGAATTATTTTTTTATGCTAGAATTTCATCCCATTTCCATTGCAGATAAAGAATGGATATCGCCATTAATACGCTGTGAAAATTCAAAAAGTGCTGATACAGCCTTTGGAACTATGTATCTTTGGAGTGCAGGTCTTGACCGTTATGTCGCCAGATTACACGATCGTGTTGTTTTGATGCTCGACAAGGAGCAACCACGATTTTTGTTTCCTTTTGGTTGCGGAGACTTAAAACCTGTGCTTGAAGAAATGAAAGAATATACAGATGCGCTTTCAAAACCGCTCATAACTGTCGGTATGACAGAAAACTATCTTTCAGTTTTCGACAAACTTTTTCCAAATAAGTTTGAAATAACACCACTAACAAAATATCACGACTATGTTTATTCGACAGAAAAGTTGTCGACTTTGTCAGGTAAATCCCTATCCTCTAAACGTAATCATATAAATAGTTTTGAGGCTAGCTATGATTGGGAATTTAAGCCACTAACGGATGAGCATGTTCCTGCCTGTATTGAGATGCTTGAAAAGTGGAGAGAAGCGAGCGCTGACCGTGTTGCTTTGGATATTTTTGACGAACATGCGACTTTGCTTCGTGGTTTAAACGAATATAAAGAACTTGGTATGTACGGCGGAGTTCTTTTTGCTGACGGAAAACAAGTTGCTTTCACTATGGGAGAGCCTCTATGTGATGATACTTTTGTCGTGCATTTTGAAAAGGCTTATTCAGATGTTCGTGGGGCGTATCCCATGATAAACCGCGAGTTTGTGCGATATATAAGCTCGATTATGCCCGAAATGACATATATAAATCGTGAGGACGACATGGGTATTGAAAATCTTAGAAAAGCAAAGATGTCATATAAGCCTGTAATTATGGTTGAAAAATATGCTGCAATTTGGAGTGATTAATTTTGGAAATTCGCAAGTTTAATTCCGCCGACGACCACGGGTTATTCCACTTATGGAACTCGGTTTTTGGTGATGGGCGAAAATTTTTTGACTTGGTTTTTGACGGATTAATTGAAAATGAACGTGGATTTGTCGCCTTGGACAGAGGGCAAATCGTCGCTGGGGCTTTTATAGTTGATGGAATTTCCGTTTCGGGAGTGAAATATCCCTACATTTATGGCGTATCGACCCTTAACGCACACAGGGGTAGCGGACTTGGGAAGACGGTTTCTGTTGCTTGCATGGACGAAATTAAGCGCGATGGTGATGTTTCGAGCTTGCACCCAGCGTCGGCTAGTCTTTTTGATTGGTATGGGAAAATGGGTTTTCGAACTGTCAATTATATAAGAAAAGAAAATTTAGAAATTACAGAGGGTGAAGAGATTGAGATTTCAGAAATTTCACCTGATGAGTACAACGCTTTGCGTCGTGAGATTTTAAAAGACGAGGTCTTTGCTGATTTCTCGGACAAGCTTTTAAACTGGCTTGCAAAATGTAAGTTTAAATTCTTTTCATTTGAGGGCGGTTGCCTATGTTCCACGGCAAATGAGCGTATGGTAGTGGTCACTGAATTGCTTTTAAAAAAGGGTTTCGCTTCACCTCTCCCCTCACTTTCGAAGTTTTATAATATTTCAAATTTTCATGTCAGAACTCCGGTGCTTGATAGTTTTCAGGGTTTTGGCGAAGCATATCAATTTGTAATGGCGAACGCAGAAGAGGCACAAGATGTTGCGTATTGGGGATTTGTTTTTGACTAAAGTGCAAATTTAATATAATTGAAATAACTTTGCACTTTGTTTTGTAATATTTATCCTGTAATATAATAATTGCAAGAACAAGTTTTATCTTTTCATTTTGTCCTCATATATAATAGCGGTACATACAATTGTGTGTGCCGCTATTAATTTATCTTTTTACAATACAGTAAATTTGTGATACAATATAATATAAATATTTAATTTTTGGAGGTATTCATTATGACTATGACCGAACTAATTATTAAAAAACGTGATGGATTTGAACTTAGTGATACAGAAATCCGTGAGATGATAGAAAATTATGTAAAAGGTGAAATTCCAGACTATCAAATGTCGTCTATGCTAATGGCAATTTTCCTAAACGGCATGACCGAAAATGAAACGCTTGCATTGACAACATCAATGATTGACAGCGGAGATACCATAGATTTAAGCGCTATAGAGGGCGTTAAAGCCGATAAACACTCAACTGGTGGCGTCGGTGATAAAACTTCCTTAATCCTCTGCCCTATGCTTGCTGCGGTTGGTGTTAAAATGGCAAAACTTTCTGGTCGTGGACTTGGACACACTGGTGGAACTCTTGATAAACTCCTAAGTTTTGAGGGATTGACCACTTCCCTTTCCATGGATAAATTCATAGATAATGTAAACAAAATCGGCTTTGCAATTGCAGGTCAAACTGCAAATCTAGTCCCAGCTGATAAAAAACTTTATGCGCTACGTGATGTAACAGGAACAGTTCCAAGCCGTCCACTTATAGTTAGTAGTATCATGAGCAAAAAACTTGCAGCCGGTGCTGACGTAATTGTTTTAGATGTAAAAACAGGCAGTGGAGCTTTTATGAAAACCGATAAAGAGGCGTGTGAACTCGCTAAAAACCTCGTTCAAGTCGGAATTGGCGCAGGAAAAAAAGTTGCCGCTGTTATCACTGACATGGATGAGCCTTTGGGTTGCATGATAGGAAATGCGCTTGAAGTCAAAGAGGCGATTTCTGTTTTAAATGGCGAGACAAAAGGCTCTTTACTAGAGCTTTGCGTGACACTGGGCGCAAATATTATGTTGCTCACAGGTGATGCTGAAACTGATGAGAAAGCCAGAGAAATTTTACTTGGCACTATTGAAAATGGCTCTGCATTAAAGAAATTAGCAGAACTTGTCAAAGCTCAGGGCGGAAATCCAGAAGATGTTTATCATCCCGATAGACTGCCTAAAGCTACGATTATTTGTGAAGTTAAGTCCGAAAAAGATGGCTTTATATCTGCTATTAATGCAGAGCAAATCGGCGTTGCTTGCCTACATTTAGGCGGAGGACGTGAAACCAAAGATAGTGAAATCGACCTAGCTGTTGGTATTGAAATTACTGCAAAAATTGGCGAGAACACAAAATCGGGTGATACTTTGGCGATTGTACACGCAAATAGCGAAGAAAAAGCAAAAAAAGTCTATGCTGATGTGCTAAATTCATTTGCGTTAGCAAGTGAAAAACCCGAGATGAAAGCTTTAATTCGTGGTGTGGTAAAATAAGGTAATAATAACTAAAAAAACGACAGATTTATTGCTTTTTTGTTGACTAAATCACTTTAATGTGTTAAAATAAAATTTAATTGAGATTTATTCTTAATGACCCATGGAGGTTATTTATTTGAAAAAAGTTTATGTATTAATAGGTAATTTTGGCAGTGGAAAAACTGAAATTGCTATCAATTTCGCATTAGAAGCCTCTAAGACAGGCAAAACGCTGCTAATTGACCTCGATTTGGTCAACACATATTTTAGGCTTACCGACCGTAAGACTATGATAGAAGATGCTGAAATCCGTCTGATTTCTCCGAATTTTGCCTGCATGAATGTTGAGGCACTTTCAATTCCGCCCGAAGTTAGGTCCGCTTTTCACGGTGACTGGGATACAGTTATTTTTGATGTTGGCGGTGATTCGGCCGGCTCTCTTGCCTTGGGGCGATTCAAGCCTGATTTTGATAAACTAAATCCCGAGCAACTCGAGGTTTTAAATGTTATAAACACACGCAGACCCATGGCTGGAACTGCCGATAAATTATTATCACTTTTGGATGATATGAGCAGGACTTCAAGACTGGGCGTTACAGGTTTTATTAATAACACAAACCTTGCAACAGAGGCAAGCACTGACGACTTGCGTGATGGTTATGAAGTTTTGAAAGAAGCTTCCGAAAAATCAGGAATTCCTGTTCTATTCACGACGGGAAAGAAAGAATTCTTAGATGAGTTTTTAAACGAAAATCCAGACCCAAAATTTGTTGGTAAAACAGTCGCCATAGATACTTTTACACACAGAGATTGGGATAGTTTTACAAAAAAAGGTAGATAGTTTTGTTTTTACGTAACTTTCAGGGAAAAACCCTTTAAGATATATATTGGAAATGAGGTAGTAAAATGGTCAAAATCACAATTAACGAAGAGTTGTGCAAGGGCTGTGAACTCTGCGCCAGAGCATGTCCTAAAGATATTATCGAGCTGAGTAAGTCCACTATCAACGCTAATGGCTATCACCCAGCGGTCATAACTGATTTAGAAAAATGCATTGGCTGTGCTGGCTGTGCTCGCATTTGCCCTGATGTAGTTATTCACATAGAAAAGGATTAGGAGGATATTATTAATGGCTAAAACGCTTATGAAAGGTAACGAAGCTATTGCAGAAGCAGCTGTAAGAGCAGGTTGCCGTTTCTTCTTCGGATACCCTATTACACCACAAAATGAAATTCCCGAATATATGTCAGCTCGCCTACCGGAAGTTGGCGGATGTTTTCTACAAGCAGAGAGTGAAGTTTCTGCAATTAACATGGTTTACGGTGCTGCAGGTACTGGTGCTCGTGTTCTTACAAGTTCATCAAGCCCAGGAATCAGCCTTAAAGAAGAAGGTATTTCCTACATAGCCGGTGCTGAACTTCCATGTGTTATCATCAATGTTATGCGCGGCGGCCCTGGTCTTGGAAGTATTCAAGCCAGCCAAGGTGACTATTTCCAAGCAACTCGTGGCGGTGGACACGGCGATTATCGTCATCCTGTCTATGCTCCTGCTTCTGTTCAAGAAACAGTTAACATGATGGGAAGAGCTTTTGAAGTCGCTGATAAATACAGAACTCCTGTTATGGTTATTGTCGATGGTATTATTGGTCAAATGATGGAGCCCGTCGAGCTTCCTGAAATGACAGAATATAAAGTTGACCGCAAGGAAAAACCTTGGGCAGCAACAGGTTGGAAAGCTGGCGATGAAAAAGAGCGTGCAGTTATAAACTCTCTTTACATCACAACAGAAGAGCTTTCTGATATGAACAACAGACTTCTTGGTCGTTATGCTATTATGGAAGAGACCGAAACTTTAGCTGAAAGCTATATGACAGATGACGCTGAATTCATTGTCTCAGGTTTTGGTACTATTGCACGTATCTGCAAATCAGCAGTTGACGAACTTCGTCAAGAAGGAATAAAAGTCGGACTTTTCCGCCCTATCACAGTATGGCCTTTCCCTAAAAAGGAACTACGTGAAGTTGCACTTAAAGATAATGTCAAAGCTGTTTTGACAGTTGAGCTTAATGCAGGTCAAATGTTTGAAGATGTTTGCCTAACTATAAACGGCAAAAAACCATCAGAATTCTTAGGCCATGCAGGAAGCCTTCTCCCCACTGTTGAGGAGATTAAAGAGCGTATCATGCGTATGAGGGAGGAATTGAAATAATGGCAGTTGTATTTGAAAAAACAAAAATGCTAACAGACAAAGTGTTCCACTATTGCCCAGGTTGCACACACGGAACTATACATCGTCTTGTAGCTGAAGTTATAGAAGAAATGGGTCAAGAGGAAAACGCTGTTGGTGTTGCTCCTGTTGGTTGTGCGGTTTTTGCTTACAATTATTTCAATTGTGACATGTACCAAGCTTCACACGGACGTGCTCCGGCTGTTGCGACAGGTATTAAAAGAACACGCCCTGAAGCATGTGTATTCACATACCAAGGAGACGGCGACCTTGCTTCTATCGGTGCTGCTGAAATTGTTCACGCTGCGCACAGAGGCGAAAAAATCACTACAATATTTGTTAACAATGCAATCTACGGCATGACTGGTGGACAAATGGCGCCAACTACTCTTATCGGTCAAAAAGCAACAACTTGTCCAGCGGGTAGAACAGTTGAGCACAGCGGTGAGCCTATTCGCGTATCTGAAATGCTTGCAACTATCGAGGGTTCTGCATATATTGAGCGTGTTTCACTAAACACAAATGCAAACATTATTAAGGCAAAAAAGGCTATCCGCAAGGCTTTTGAATGTCAAATGTCTGGAAAAGGTTTCTCAATGGTTGAAATCCTTTCAACTTGCCCAACTAACTGGGGTATGTCATCTGTCGAGTCTATGAAATGGCTTGAAGATAACATGATGCCTTATTATCCTCTTGGCGTTTTTGCTGACAAGACAAAGGAGGACAAATAAGATGTTAGAACAAAATATTTTTGCTGGCTTCGGCGGACAAGGTATGCTTCTAATCGGTCAATTTTTGGCACAAGCCGGAATGGACGAGGGTAAATATGTCTCTTGGCTACCATCTTACGGCCCAGAAATGCGTGGTGGTACAGCTAACTGTTCCGTTTGCGTTTCTGATAAAGAAATTGCTTCTCCTGTTATCACAAACGCAAGTTGCATCATCGCAATGAACCGTCCTTCACTTGAAAAATTTGAGAGCATGGTTCGCCCAGGTGGAACACTTATTGTCAATAGTAGCCTTATTGAAGGCAAGGCAAAACGTGATGACATCAATGTTGTCTATGTCCCTGCTAACGAGCTTGCAGGTGAACTTGGAAACATGAAAGTTGCAAACGTCGTTATTTTGGGAGCGCTACTGGAAATCACAAAATGTGTTTCGGTTGATAGCGTTTTAGATGTTATAGCTAAGAAATTGGGCGCAAAAAAAGCTCACCTTGTAGAGATAAACAAGAAAGCTTTGGTTGCCGGTGCTGAATCTGTAAATAAATAATGTTAAAGGGTTGTCGATTTCGACAACCCTTTAACATTGCTTAAAAGTCCGTTAGGACTTTTGGGGTATGATAGCATTTATTGTTTTTCTACGAAAAAATAGAGTTTCGACCTCGCGAGGTCGACCAACTTACTCAGTTGGATTGAGCCAGATTTTAAAAATCTGGACAAATATTTTATGGGCTTTAGACTGTAGAAAAACCTGTATTCGGGGGAGCTTGAGGGGGCGAAGCCCTCCTCGAATTAGATAAACCGATGTCATTTTAATGCCCGAATGGGCGACAAGCTGAGGGCTAGTGTACTGTTTCTTTAGTACACTAGCCCTTTTTTATTAGTGAAATTTATTTTTTGAATCCGTCTTTTAGTTGAACTGAGCGGTTAAACACAAGTTTTCCATCTTTTGAGTCGACTGAGTCAACGCAAAAATATCCAAGTCTTAAAAACTGGAATGAAGCTGGAGCACAAGCGTTTTCGAGGCTTTTTTCAACTTTGCAGTTTGACAAAACTTCAAGTGACTCAGGATTTAGGCAAGAGATGAAATCTTCCGCCATATCAGGCTCAGCATCAGAAAACAAGTTGGAATATTGACGTACTTCTGCATCTAGGCATGTTTCAGCGTCAACCCAATGGATAGTGCCACGAACTTTTCTTCCGTCAGGAGTTGTGCCACCACGAGTTTCAGGGTCATATTCGCAAAGAATTTCAATAACATTGCCGTCATCATCTTTAACACAGCCAGTGCATTTTACAATGTAAGCACTTTTTAGGCGCACTTCATTTCCTGGGAAAAGTCTGTTGTATTTTTTGACAGGCTCTTCCATGAAATCGTCACTTTCTACGTAAAGGCTACGGCTGAATGTGATTTCACGAGTGCCATCCTCTGGTTTTTCTGGGTTGTTTTCAATCTCGAAAGTCTCGCTTTTGCCCTCTGGATAGTTAGTGATTGTTAGTTTTATTGGGCGGGTTACAGCCATGACACGTCTTGCATTTGCGTTCAAGTCCTCACGTAGGCAGAACTCTAAAAATGAGTATTCAACTGTACTGTTAACCGTTGAAACGCCAATTCTATCCGCAAAATTCTTTATTGAATTTGGTGTATAACCACGGCGACGAAGCCCTGAAAGCGTTGGCATACGTGGGTCATCCCAACCTGAAACATAACCCTCTTCGACAAGTTGGCGAAGCTTTCTCTTGCTCATAACTGTGTAGTTTAGCTTAAGTCTTGCAAACTCAATTTGACGTGGAGTTGCAGGCACAGGACAATTTTCAATAACCCAATCATAAAGAGGTCTGTGGTCTTTAAACTCGAGAGAGCAAAGGCTGTGTGTAATGCCCTCGAAAGCATCCTCCAGTGGGTGAGCATAGTCGTACATTGGGTATATGCACCATTTATCCCCTTGGCGGTGGTGGTGTGCATGTGTAATTCTGTAAATTACAGGGTCACGCATGTTGAAGTTACCAGAAGTTGGGTCGATTTTTGCACGCAATGTCATTGCGCCATTTTCAAATTCACCATTGCGCATACGAGCGAATAGGTCAAGGCTTTCTTCAATTGGTCTGTCCCTGTGTGGACATTGTGCAGGAGTTTTAGTGTCGCCACGCATTTCACGCATTTGCTCGGCGTTTAGCTCGCAAACATAGGCAAGCCCTTTTTTTATAAGCTCAACAGCGCAGTCGTACATACGCTCGAAATAATCAGATGCATAGTAAAATCTGTCTTCCCAGTCGAAACCTAGCCACTTAATATCGTTTCTAATCGCTTGTACGTACTCATCGTCTTCTTTCGCAGGGTTTGTGTCGTCCATGCGAAGATTGCACATGCCTTTGTAAAGTTCGGCTGTCCCGAAATTTATGCAAAGTGCCTTACAGTGGCCTATGTGTAAATAGCCATTCGGCTCTGGAGGAAACCTTGTGTGAACCGCCATTCCCTCGTATTGACCGCCTTTGGCTATGTCTTCATCTATGAAATTGTGAATAAAGTGCTTTGAAATTTCTTCCATTATAATATCAACTCCGTTTTTTTGTATTTTTCTATTATACACTATTTTGGAGAAATTACAACATTTTTTCTTTCTATATAAAGCGAAACCGCAAAATTCCCGAAGAAATTTTGCGGTTAAATTATTATAACATGCCTTTATCCATCAAAGCCTTAACTTTAATAGGAAGACCAAACAAATTGATAAATCCTTCTGCATCTTTTTGGTTATAGTCAGACTCACCAAATGTCGCAATCGCCTCAGAATATAGGCTGTATGGAGAGTCGACAGAAGCAACTATCATGTTACCTTTGTATAGTTTAAGTTTAACTTTACCAGTAACATTTTCTTGTGTTTTATCAACAAAAGCATCAAGTGCTTCTCTCAAAGGTGTGAACCATTGACCGTTATAAACAAGCTCAGCATATGTGATTGAAAGCTCTTGTTTTTTGTGCATAGTCATTTTATCAAGGCAAAGTGACTCCAAAACTTCGTGTGATTTATACAAAATACTACCACCTGGAGTTTCGTAAACACCACGGCATTTAATTCCGACAAGTCTATTTTCGACTATATCAAGAATTCCGATACCATTTTTACCGCCAATTTCGTTTAGCTTCCAAACAATATCCGAGCCTTTCATTTTAACACCGTCAACAGCGACAGGAGTTCCTTTTACGTATTCGATTTCGACATAAGTTGGCACGTCGGGAGCTTGCTCAGGAGAAACGCTCATCTCCAAAAAGCCTTTTTTGTTGTACATTGGCTCGTTTCTTGGGTCTTCAAGATCAAGACCCTCGTGACTTAGATGCCAAATGTTTTTGTCTTTTGAATAGTTTGTTTCACGGTTGATTTTAAGAGGAATATTATGTGCTTCGGCGTATTCAATTTCTTCCTCACGGCTTTTGATTGACCATTCTCTCCAAGGAGCGATAATCTTTAGCTGTGGTGCAAGAGCTTTTACGGTAAGCTCAAAACGAACTTGGTCATTACCCTTACCAGTGCAACCATGGCAGATTGCGTCAGCGCCCTCTTTGATAGCAATGTCTACAAGACCTTTAGCTATGCATGGGCGAGCTGTTGCAGTTCCTAAAATATAGTTTTCGTAAATCGCACCGGCACGAA
>CAYJLH010000006.1:49928-62763 GCA_964370925.1 uncultured Oscillospiraceae bacterium
AAATATAATCGTCAACATATTCATCAATCATATCCAAAACATAGAGCTTTGAAGCACCTGTTTTGATTGCCTTTTCTTCGAGACCCTCAAGCTCATCAGCTTGTCCAACATTTCCTGAAACTGCAATAACTTCACAGTTTTCATAATTTTCTTTTAACCAAGGGATTATGATAGATGTATCTAATCCGCCTGAGTAGGCAAGAACTACTTTTTTGATTTCAGCCATGTATAATTCCTCCGAAGAATTTATATTTTTTGTAATTATATCATTAATTTTACATATTTGCAATAGTCAAACTATTAAAATAGCTGTACAAATTTGCATAATATTTAGTCAATTATGAATATTTATGCATAACGATAAATTATATAATTAACAAAATAAGAGTTAATTTTTTTGCCTTTTTGTGGTATAATAAGATAAACATTAAATTTGTGACAAGATTTCGGAGGCTCATATGGATTTGAAATTTTTACATAAAAACAAAATTGAATCCCCTCCTATTCGTAAGGATATCCCTGTTATTGAAAGCTCTGCAACTTTTGGTTTGACAGAGGCGGAAGCGCAGGAGAGGTTTGACGGTGGTTATGATAACTGTGATATCAATCCCCCGACTAAAACTTTGAAGGAAATTTTCCTGACTAATATTATAACCTACTTTAATATAGTGTTTTTTATCTTTGCTGGGTTTATTATTTTTGTTCGCTCATATTATAACCTGACTTTTATGGGAATTGTCTTTGCAAATATATTCATAGGGATTGTACAGGAAATTAAATCAAAAAAAACACTGGATAAATTGAATTTAATTTCTGCACCAAAGGCTAAAGCTATTCGGGATGGACACGAAAAAACCTTAAACACGAAAGATTTAGTGCGTGATGATATTGTCGAATTTTCATCTGGCAGTCAAATATTTGCGGACGCTGTGGTGGTTTCGGGAAGTTGTCATGTAAACGAGGCATTAATCACAGGTGAAGCTGACGAAATACAAAAAAAAGAGGGAGACAATTTAATTTCAGGTAGTTTTGTGGTCAGTGGAAAATGTAGAGTGAGGCTTACGCATGTCGGTGCTGACTCATATGTTTCTCGACTGACGATTGAAGCAAAAAAAGACACGTCAAGTAAAGACGGCGAAATGATGAAAACCCTATCAAAACTTGTCAAATGGATAGGGCTTATACTAATACCCTTAGGGCTTGCAATGGTGTTTAAAGAGATATTTATATTAGAGCGCAGTTTGCAAGATGGAGTTGTTTCAACTGTTGGCGCACTTGTCGGAATGATACCCGAGGGGCTATATTTGCTTACGAGCCTTGCTTTGGTTGCCAGCATCATAAGACTTGCGCAAAAGAAAACTCTTGTACATGAAATGGCTTGTATAGAAACACTCGCACGAGTGGACACACTTTGTGTTGATAAAACGGGAACTATTACAGAAAATAAAATGATTGTTGATCACATAGTCCCTTTAATTCCAGATAGATATATAGAAAGCGATGTCGCACTAATTATGTCGGACTATGTTGGCACTATGGAAGCAGATAATGACACAATGCAAGCATTACACAAGCATTTTGTCTCTGATAATAGTCGAAGTGCCGAAGAAGTTCTGCCATTTAGTTCCATGAAAAAGTTTAGCGCTGTTAGATTTAACAGCGAAGAGAGTTATATCCTAGGTGCGCCTGATGTTATTTTAGGTGAAAGCTATTCTAGGATTGAAAGCGTAATCGAAAACTATTCCGCAAAAGGTTGTCGTGTTTTGCTCCTGTCTTTATACGATGGTGATATACGAGATTTTCCTTTAACGGCGAGGAATTTGCCCATTGCTCTAATTTTACTTTCAAATAAAGTCCGTAAAAATGCTCCGAAAACTTTTAAGTTTTTTGCTCAACAAGGCGTTGAAATAAAAGTCATTTCCGGAGATAACCATGTGACAGTCGCGGAGGTCTCGAGGCGAGCAGGAATAGAAAATGCTCACAAATGCATAGACGCAAGAACTCTCGACAGCGACGAGAAAATTCTCGAAGCGGCGGCGGAATATACAGTCTTTGGTCGTGTTACTCCCGAGCAAAAGCGAAAATTAATCAAAGCACTGAAATCACATGGAAGAACAGTTGCCATGACTGGCGATGGAGTTAACGATGTTTTAGCATTAAAAGAGGCAGATTGTAGCATTGCAATGGCTTCGGGAAGTGATGTTGCGTGTAGAGCCTCAAATATTGTTTTGTTGAACTCCGACTTTGGCGGTATGCCCTCGGTGGTTATGGAGGGTAGGCGGGTAATAAATAATATTGAGCGCTCTGCTTCACTATTTCTTGTAAAAAATATCCTTTCGTTTTCACTAGCAGTTATAACCTTGATTTTTGCACTCCCCTATCCATTTACACCGTCACAACTCAGCTTGGTTAGTACAATTACTATTGGAATTCCGTCCTTCTTTCTCGCACTTGAACCGAATAAAGATTTGATAAAGGGTAAGTTCCTACACAATGTACTATATAAAGCGCTCCCTGCTGCACTCACAAATTTGGTTTTAGTAATAGGTATTTTGTTGTTTTACTTGGCTTTTGAAATGCCGCTGGATAAAATGTCAACCATCAGCGCTATCACTGTTGGATTTGTCGGACTGTTGATGTTATTCAAAATCAGCATACCGTTTACAACACTACACAGAATTTTATTTATTTCAATGTGTACCGCTTTTATCTTAGCTATTGTGTTCCTGAGAGAGTTTTTCACCTTAGCAGTACTCAATTTTCAATCGGCGTTAGTCCTTGCTGTATTTGTGATTTTGGCAATTCCGGTGTTTAATTATATAAGTAGGCTTGCCGATAAGGTAGATAAGAAACTACAGATTACTGGAATACGTCAATTAGTACGCAGAAAAAAGAAATAGCACAAATCTAATATTGAATAGAGCAAGCATCGACTATGATAAGTTGATGCTTGCTTTTTGCTTTAACTGTATACAAACACATGATTTGAACTTTTGAGCGCGTATTTTATGATTTTGAATTACAAACAAGCAAATAAAATATTTGATATGGATATTTTACAAAATATTTAAAAGATATTATGTTCATATAGTTATCAAATAATCATATAATCATAATTTTATATGTCATTATGCATATTGCGAACGTGGGCACTTTGTATAATTTGCAGAAAATTCATTATTTGTTAAAATAATAATTGAAATTACACTAGTTTTCTGCTACTATAGGATTAAACAAACAAAAAACATTTCTTATGGAGGCGATTAAATGAGCAAAGTTGAAGAGATTTCAAGAGAAAGTTGGATTTTAGGAACATTTCCTGAATGGGGTACTTGGTTAAACGAAGAAATCGAGAACACAGTTGTTCCCGAGGGCAATGTTGGTATGTGGTGGCTTGGTTGCACCGGTATTTGGTTTAAAACACCCGGTGATTGCAACATCACAATTGACCTTTGGGCAAGAGAACTCACGGTAACGGCAAAATGGCTGTAGGACATCAAATGGCTAATATGTGTGGCGGTAGAGCTATGCAACCTAACCTCCGTGCTGTTCCATTCGTAATTGACCCATTTGCAATAAAACAAGTTGACGCTGTTTTGGCAACTCACTATCACCAAGACCACATGAGCGCTGAATATGCAGCTCACGTTATTCAAAGTGGTATGACAACAACTGATGAAAACGGTAAAGAAATTCCTGTTCCATTTATCGGACCACTAAAATCAGTTGAGCTATGGCAAAAATGGGGTGTTCCAGCTGATAGATGCATCACTGTAAGACCTGGTGATACTATTAAAATAAAAGATATCGAAATCGTTGCACTTGACTCTTTCGACCGTACTTGCCTCGTAACTACAGATAAGACAGACGAAACAAGAGAAGACCTTTACGGCGTTTGCCCAACTGATATGGATGATAAATCAGTTAACTACCTTGTAAAAACCCCAGGTGGAAACATTTATCACAGTGGTGACTCTCACTACTCAATCTACTATGCAAAACACGGAAAAGACCACAAAATCGATGTTGCTTTCGGTTCATATGGTGAAAACCCTGTTGGTATGGCTGACAAAATGACATCTGTTGACATTTTGAGAATGGCTGAGGCACTTAGATGCGAAGTTGTTATTCCAATTCACTATGATGTTTGGACAAACTTCATGGCTGACATCAACGAAATCAAAGTTCTATTTGAAATGAAGAAAGATAGACTTGATTATAAATTCCACCCATTCTTCTGGGAAGTCGGCGGAGCTTATATGTACCCAGCTGATAAGGATAAGAGAGCTTACCATCACAGACGTGGATTTGAAGATTGCTTCGAATGCGAACCAAACTCACCATTCCGTTCAATTTTATAATCAGAAGAATATACACAGGAGGCTAACTAAATGATATTAAAAGATCTAGTAGATGCAGGAAGAATTTCTTTCCATGAGAAATTTGACAATTGGGAAGACTCAATAAGAGCTGCATCACAGCCACTAATCGAGGAAGGCGCAATCGAGCAAAATTATGTACAAGCAATGATTGACTCTGTTCATGAGTTTGGCCCATACATCGTACTTGCTCCAAACATTGCAATGCCTCACCGCCAAGAGGGCGCAGCCGGTGTTAACAAAACTGCTATCTGCTTCATGAAAGTAGAGCATCCTGTCAGTTTTGAAGAAGGCAACCCAGACAAAGATGCAAGACTTTTCTTTGTTCTAGCTTCTCAAAACAACGACCAACACATGGCTAACATGGAAAAGCTAGCAAATGCACTAATGATTGACAATTTTACAGAAAAAATGCTTGAAGTAAAATGTGTTGAAGATTTACTTGCATTAGATAAGGAATTTTCCGCATAAGGAGCTTTATATGCAAGAAATACCATACAAAGAGCAAATTAAGCTTATTGTCTGCGACTTAGATGGAACACTACTAAATGACGCAGGTGTTATGAGCGATTATTCAAAAGACGTTCTTAAAAGATGTAAAGCAGATGATATAAAAATCTGCTTTGCATCAGGTAGGTATTCCGGAATGATGACAATTTTTAATGATGAGATTGAGGGTTGTGACTACATCATTTCAAACAACGGTGCTCTCGTCCAAAAGCAAGAGCACATCATTCACAAGTCAATTGTGGAAACTGTTCATGTAAAAGATATTTTAAAATACATATTCGATAGAGAAATGGCATTTGCTATGTATTCTATCAATCATATCTATATAAATAGAGAAAGCCAAATAGCTAGGATTGAAAAATACGAAAAACTTGCTAAAAAACACGGATTTGACAAAAAGCTTGATTACAGTTTGGTTAAGAGTGTTGAAGAAATTTCTGACGATGTTGAAGTTATAAAAATTGTTTTATATGAAGACAATGCAGATAAAATTGCCGATTACACAAAGTTTATCAGTGAAAACAATGCACTATGTTCCGAAAGCACGGGTTATGGGCTTGTTGGCACATTCGAGGCGAATGTTTCTAAGAAAACTGCTTTAGAAAAAGTTCTCGAAGATATGAGTATAAGGGAAGAAAATGTCTGCGTATTCGGAGATTATGACAATGATCTCAGCATGTTTTCGGTGGCGAAATACAAAATAGCCGTTGAAAACGCCAACCAAAAACTCAAAGATGAAGCAACATATATCACTGCTAGTAATAACGAAGATGGTGTTGCGAAATATCTTGAGCAAATACTAAAAAAGAGAAACATGGAGGACTAGAACGTGGATTATATCTTAGATTTATTTTTTAATCAAATTTTTGGACAATCATTCTTTCTAATGGGCATAATTGTTTTCATCGGTTACTTGGCGATGAAGCAAAAAATCTCAAAAGCTATCGCAGGTTCTTTTAAGGCTTCAATCGGTATCCTAGTTATGGGTATGGGTTCTGGCGCACTTATTGGAAACTTCAACCATTTGCTAAATGCAGTTCAAGCTGCAACTGGTATTCAAGGTGCTGGACTTAATACATACCCCACAATGACAGCAGCTTATGAGAGAATGGACATGGTCCTTGGCGCGGGTCAAGGTGCTACTTGGGGTATTTACACACTACTAGCAGCATTCGTTTTAAACATCACTTTTGTTGCACTTAAAAAGTACACAAAAATTAGCGCAGTTTTCCTAACCGGTAACGTCATGCTTACTCAAGCAGCGGTTAGCACATACATTGTTTGGTACTTCTTAGACCTACCAATGATTCCTACAGTTCTAATCGCAGCTCTTGTAACTGCAATTTACCAAGGTGTTACATCAACAATGCTTATCAAAGCTACTAATGATGTTACAGGTGGCGCTGGCTTCACAGTTGCTCACCAACAAATGTTCATGTCATATGTCGCTTATAAAGTTGCTCCAAAACTTGGTTCTGCTGAAAAAGACGACATCGAAAAGAAGAAAATGCCTGAGTCACTAAACATCCTACAAGATAACATCATCGCAACAGCTCTTGTTATGCTTATCTCAGTTGCAGCTATCTTCATCGCTATCGGCCCTGAGCACATCGACGCTTTAAGAACAGAGTCATATAAACAACTTGCTCTTAAAAACGACCTAATTTTCCTACTATGGATTACATTAACACTAACTGCAAACATCGTTGTTCTGCTTTCTGGTGTTAGAATGTTCGTCGGTGAACTAATGGTTTCTTTCCAAGGTATTTCACAAAGAATTCTTCCCGGCGCTGTTGCTGGTGTTGACTGTTCTGCAATCTTCGCATTTGCTCCAAAATCAGTTGTTTTGGGTCTTGTAGCCGGTGCTGTCGGTCAAATCCTTGGTGTTGTTCTTCTAATCGTTACAAAATCACCAATTTTCATTATCCCCGGATTTATTCCACTATTCTTTGATAACGCAACAATCGCTATTTTTGCTAACAAAGCCGGTGGTTATAAAGCAGCTTCAATTATCTGCTTCTTCAATGGTCTTATCCAAATCTTCGGTTCTGCTCTTGCGATTAGCATGACTGGACTTACATGGTGGCAAGGAAGTGCCGACTATGCAACAGTTTGGACAGCAATTACTTGGATATTCAAAATGATAGGTCAACTTTTGGGTATAGAACTACCCTTATAATAAAAATTTTTAAAATCAGAAAGGTAGAATTATTATGTTAAACATTCTATGCGTATGCGGAAACGGTATGGGAACAAGCACACTACTAAAAATCAATGTAAAGAACATCTGCCAACAGAACAATATCGATGCAAATGTCGATTCTTGCTCTTTCGGTGAAGCTATGACTTACCTAAATGGTACAGACATCGTTCTAACAAGCCCAGAATGGTCAAGCATGATTCCTCCAAGCAAGGCAATTATCGCACAAACTAAAAACCTTGTTGACATCAAAGGTGTTACAGAAGTTCTTCTAACAGCTGTTAAGGAAAACTTTCCTGACGAAATGAAATAAGATAACTCAAAAAATCGGGCGTCCAACTTAGTTTGAACGCCCATATATCAAAGAAATGTGAGGTTCTACTAATGACTGGTTACGAAATTATGAAAGCGAATATAAACTTTACCAAGCCTGATAGAATTGGTATAAGATACGATAGAATTGCAGGCGCAGGAGACGTTTACAGAATATTTGTCCTCCCCCCTGCTGACAAAAGAGACCCTGATCAAACTTACTCAGTTAAGAAAAAAGACAGACCAAAAAACGGAACTTTTGATGAGTGGGGTTGCTTCTGGGAAAGCTCCGACGAATCCGGCTCTGACATGGGTCAAGTTACAAATATCCCTGTTAGAGAGTGGGAAGATTACGACGCATTTGTTGTACCCGACCCTAAAGCACCTGGTAGATTTGACGGACTTGAAGAGGCACTTGCAGAAGCAGAAGCAAAAGGACTTTATGTTCAACTAAACAGCCCACAATGCATTTTTGAGAGAATGCACTTCCTTAGAGGTTTTGAAAACTGCCTAATCGACAGCATGATTGAAACAGAAAATGTTGAGAGAATGGCAAAAGACCTAGCTGATTATCAAATAGGTATTATCGAGGAAGCACATCGTCTAGGTAAAGGCAGAATTCACTGCTATGACACAACAGACGACTGGGGCACACAAGAAAACCTAATGATTACAGTTGATGCTTGGAGAGAAATTTTCAAACCTCAATACAAACGTATTTTCGACAAAGCACATGAGTGTGGCATGGATATCCGCTTCCACACAGACGGAAAAATCAACCTAATTCTTGAAGATTTCATTGAACTAGGGATTGATATTCTAAACATTCACCAACCTCGTTTGGTCGGTATTGATGAAGTTTCTAAAGTTGCACAAGGCAAAATTTGCTTCGAAGCAGCAGTTGACATTCAAGCAACTATGCCAACAGGCAATAAAGAAGCAATTGAAGCTGAAGTTATTGAGCTTATTGAAAAATGGGCAACTCCCGAGGGTGGATTTATCGGCGTTGAATACGGTTATCTTGACGCTATCGGAACAACAAAAGAATCCATGCTATTTGCTTACGAATGCTTCATGAAACACGGAACACATAAGAAATAAAAAATTGTTGCTATCAAAAGGAGAAATTATGGAATATTTGAATTATCTGATATGCTTTGTTCTACTCGCTTTTATTGCCCTTGAAGTTAAATTCATTGTAAAAAGAAATAGAACCGTCAAGCTAAGTGGAAAAGACGACTTATTCACATTTACACTTGTTATATTTTTCGCAATTCTATTTTTTCCTTTTAATACACAAAATACAGCTATCGAGAGTTTAAGAAATATTTTAGTATACACTGCTATTTTGGGCAGTGCAGGCATTAAAAGAGGACTTTCCGAAAAGGGAGTTGAAAAACTTATGTTTACAATTCCATGGGAAAATATCCAAAAAATCACAATCAACGAACATCAAGTTCACAAGGCATTGGTAACAATAGTCACTGAAAAAAGAAATTTCAAACTATTTTACAGCAAATATAACATTAAAAAAGTCGTCAGAAGTTTTCAAGAGAGAAATATTGAAGTTTTGATTGACGACAAAATCGAAGAAGTTATAAGAACTGGCAAATGCTAAATTACATTTAAACATGGAGTTGAGACAAATGAAAAAAACATATTCGCTCGGATTATATGAAAAAGCAATGCCAAATAATCTCTCATGGAAAGAGAGACTCGAACTCGCTAAACAAGTTGGTTACGACTTTGTAGAAATGAGCATAGATGCAACAGAAGAAAAAATAGAGCGCATAAATATGACTAAGCAAGAACGCATAGATTTTGTTAATCTTATGCATGAAACAGATGTTTCAATTGGTTCTTTCTGTGTCAGTGCTCTCACGAAATATTCCATTGGAAACGACGATGAAACTCTGTGCAACAGAGGAATGGAAATCGCCGAAAAATCTATTGAACTTGCGGCTGACTTAGGCGCAAGAATAGTTATGATTCCGGGTTATGACGTTTACTATGGTGAATCAACTCCCCAAACGCAGGCAAGATTTATTGATAACTTGAGAAAAATTGCTCATATTGCTGCGAAAAATGGAGTTATGGTCGGACTTGAAACTATGGAAAATAGCTTTATGAACACAGTTTGGAAAGCTATGTACTATGTCAATCAAATAGACTCCATGTTTTTGGGAGTTTATCCTGATTCAGGTAATATTAAAAATGCCGCAGTCACTCAAGGCAGTGACGAAATTGGTGATTTATCATCGGGTAAAGGGCATATTTGTGCCTTACATCTAAAAGAGACTGTGCCCGGAAAGTTCCGTGAAATTGAATATGGAACAGGGCATGTAAATTTTGAAAAAAACATCGAAGCTGTATGGAACATTGGTGTCAGAAGATTTGTCACCGAATTCTGGTATACAGGTAATGATGATTGGAAAAATGACGTTAAAAACGCATTTGATATGGCTACAAAACTATTGAGTCAACAGGAGATGAGAGTATGAAAGTAAACAAAAAAGTTATTGCAAATCTTACAAAATGTTACGCTATTGCACCTTTAAAATATTATGAAAAAGATTATTTCTTGGTTGCAGCCGAAAAGCAAGACCCTTGCTTATTATTCGATGCAGATGGAAATCAAGTCGATACAGTTTGGACTGGCCCAGGTGGCACAATGAGCATGGCGCAAGTTCCCGAAACTAATGGACAATTTTTGGCAACACATCAGTTTTATTCACCAAATGATTCAAAAGATGCAAAAATTGTTATCGTAACGCCTGTCGTTATCGGTCAATGGAATGTTAGAACTTTAATCGAGTTACCATTTGTACACCGCTTTGACATTGTTAGTCGCAATGGAGTTAACTATTTAATCGCATGTGCTTTAAAATCAGGACATGAGCACAAAGATGACTGGTCATCCCCCGGTAAGATTTTTGTAGCTGAACTACCTAGCGATTTATCTTCTTTTAACGAAAATAATCAACTTGAAATGACTGTGATTAAGGACGGAATGCTCAAAAATCATGGTTACTATAAAGTTAACGAGAACGGCGTTGACACCTGTGTTGTCTCAGCCGAAAACGGTGTATTTAAATTTACACCACCAGCAGAAAAAGGCGGAGAGTGGGCAATCGAAACCCTAATTGACATACCTGCAAGCGATGCTGTTTTAATCGACCTAGACGGAGATGGTGAGAAAGAACTTGCTGTTTTAGCTCCTTTCCACGGTGCTTCTATTTCAATTTATAAGAAAATTGATGGTAAATTCTCTAAAGTTTATGACTATGAGAAACAAGCAGAATTTTCCCATGCTCTTTATGGCGGTGAGATTTGTGGACAAGCAACTCTTCTGGTTGGGCATAGACAAGGCGAAAGAAACCTAATTGCTTTCACATTTAACAAATCAGAAAATGCATACGAAGCACAGCTTTTGGATACTGACTGCGGTCCTGCAAATGTGTTTAAATATTCAAACGAAGGCAAAGAAATTATAATTTCAGCTAACCGTGAAATTGATGAAGTTGCTATGTACACTGTCGAGAAATAAGGAGATTGTGATTTATGTTAGAACAACTAAAACAAAGAGTTTATGAAGCTAATATGCTTCTTCCGAAATATGATCTTGTTACTTTTACTTGGGGTAACGTCAGTGAAATTGACAAAGAGACTGGTTATTTTGCTATTAAGCCCAGTGGTGTCGACTACGATATTTTGAAGCCAGAGGATATGGTTATTGTTGATTTAGAAGGGAATGTCATCGAGGGTAAATATAAGCCTTCATCAGATACTGCTACACATATAGAGCTTTATAAAGCATTCGATAAAATTGGTGGAGTGGTTCACACACACTCAACATGGGCGACAAGTTGGGCGCAAGCCGGAAGGTCTATCCCCTGCTATGGCACAACTCACGCTGACTATATGTACGGCGAAGTTCCATGTGTTAGAAATCTGACAAAAATTGAAATCGAAGAAGCTTATGAGAAAAACACTGGAATTCTAATTGCTGAGCATTTCAAAGGCTCTGACTATGTTGCAATGCCTGCTGTTTTATGTAAGAACCACGGTCCATTTACATGGGGAAAAGATGGTCACGATGCAGTTCACAATGCAGTTGTGCTTGAAGAAGTTGCAAAAATGGCAACTAGATGTGAGATGATACAAGCGAGGGTTCAACCGGCTCCACAAGAGCTACAAGACAAGCATTACAACCGTAAACACGGTGCAAATGCTTATTATGGTCAATAAAAAATTAAATATAAGGGGTATTTTATATGTTAAATTTTAGCTATGTAATAAAAGATGAGCAAGGAATTCATGCACGTCCAGCGGGATTACTAATTAAGGAAATGCAAAAATTCTCATCAACAATCAAATTCGAAAAAGGCGAGAAAAAAGCCGACGGCAAAAAGTTATTTGCTGTTATGGCTATGGCAGTAAAAATGGGTGATGAAGTTAATATCACAATCGAGGGCGAAGACGAAGTTGCTGCTATGGAAGCGGCAAAAGAGTTTTTCCAAAATAACCTTTAATACAACAGCAAACAGCTTGTCAAATTTAAATTGGCAAGCTGTTCTAATATAACAACTGAAGGAAAAGTGGTCTTATGAAAAATTCCTTAATCGAAGTGAACAAACGTAGAGCTGAAGTTATAGAGTTACTCAAAAAAATGCCCAATATAAGTACTGAAAATTTGGCAGTAAACTTGAATGTGTCACCATTAACAGTGAGGCGTGATTTGCAATTTCTTGAGAAAAACGGAATTGTAAAAAGATATTACGGCGGAGCTCAGCTACTTATTGCCGAGAAAAACGAAAGCCCACCCCCACCCTGCCCTATGGAGTTAATCGCAAAAACTGCGGCTGATGAAATAGCCGATGGTGATATTATCTTTATAAATTCAAGTGCAACTGCACTTTCAATTTTGAAATACGTTGGAAATAAAAATGTGATTGTAGTTACCAATAACGGCAAAATACTTGATGCGGATTTTCCTCCAAATGTTGAAGTTTTAGTCACAGGTGGGCAAATCATGTACAATAAACACTCAATGGTAGGAGATTTTGCTCTCCGTTCTCTGCAAAATGTTTCAGCTTCAAAGTGCTTTCTTGGTGTTAGTGGCATTGACTTTGCAAGTGGAATTAGTACATCAATAATGCAAGAAACCCTAATTAATAAAGAGATGATTGATAGAACAAGCGGAGCTGTTTATGTCGTTGCCGAAAGCAAAAAAATCCTTAAACCAAATAATTTTTCCAGTGGTACTATAGATAAAATTGATTATTTCGTAACTGATAAAAATATTAAGGCAGAATATATTGAAGAATTTAGACTTGCCGGTGTCGAAGTTTTGTTTGCTGATGATGGCAACTAAGCTACACATTTAATTTAATAAAGAACAAGAGGTTGTGACACAATGCACAGACCTCCAAAA
>CAYJLH010000007.1:0-58779 GCA_964370925.1 uncultured Oscillospiraceae bacterium
GCAAGACCTTTCTTGAAAAGTTGCATAAATATCCATTGTGTCCATTTGTAATATTGTGGGTCGGTTGTGTCAACAACTCTGTCCCGATCAAATGAAAATCCAAGCATTTTAAGCTGACTTGTGAAGTTTTTAATGTTATTTTCTGTGACAATTCTTGGGTGCATTTTGTTCTGAATTGCATAGTTCTCTGTTGGCAGACCAAAAGCGTCAAAACCGATAGGGAACAAAACATTATAACCCTGCATTCTGCGTTTTCTGGAAACAATATCCATCGCAGTATAAGGACGTGGATGTCCTACGTGAAGTCCCTGTCCTGATGGGTAGGGAAATTCTACCAGTGCATAAAATTTTTCACGGCTATCGCCTGTAGTAGCGGCAAATGCCTTTTTTTCTTCCCAAATTTGTTGCCATTTTTTTTCAATAGCTGTAAAATCGTATTTCAAAACTAACACTTCTCTTTCAGTTTATTCTGTTATTAAATATTCAATATCAATGTTTTCAGCATCAGCCCAAAGGCGCTCTAGGTTATAAAACTCTCTTGCCTCGTCGTGGAAAAGATGCAATACAACACAGCCGAAGTCAAGCAAAATCCATGTGCCTGAACGGTATCCCTCACGTCTTAGTGGTGGTTCACCCAGCTCGGACAATACCTTGTCAACCTCATCTGTCAGCGCTTTGATGTGTGGTGCGCTAGTGGCGGAACATATTACAAAATAGTCTGCCAAAATTGTCACACCATCGGTTTTTAACATTTTTATATCTTTACCCTTTTTGTTTGCTAGGGCACGAACTACGTTTTCAGCAACTTGCTGTGGAGTCATCATAATTTATTTTTTTCCTTTCTTTTGTAGGCTTATTCAACATAGCTGGGGTTCATTGAGAAAGACTCAATTCCATAAATCGCACCGCTTGTCGAGGTTGCGTAAACACCATCCCATGTCAAAACGTCCATATTCTCTCGTTTTATATCTTCTTCCAGTGGGTTTAAATTTTCATTAACCATTGTTAACCAATCATCGACAACAATTTCGACATATGAATTTCCTCGGATTAGCTCAGGACTCCATGGCATAACATGGAAGTTTATATCCTCTGGCTCTACCTTCAAAAATTCCTCGCCGAAGCGAACAATGTTTCCTAATGTGAGATTTGTGTCAACATATTCTTCAAAAATACTTGCGAATTCATTGATTTTGGTAACATTTTCGATTTGCAAAACTTGCTTTGCAGCAGTCAACAAAAAGTCTTGCTGTGTATCAATTCTGCCTATATCAGCCGTCACATTGTCTCTATATCTAACGACTTGAATTGCCTGTTCACCTGTCAAATGCTGTTCACCGGCTTTTATATCGATTAAAAGATTTTGAGTTGGGTCGTAGTGATACATGTCGTGTGGAACATTGTAAGTTACTCCACCTAAAGTATCAACCAGTACAACAAAAGCCTCAATATCAATAAAAACATGGCAGTTTATCGGGTAACCGAGAAGTTTTTCAACACCCTCAATCATTGCATTTATATCGTTTTGGTTTGCTGAAAAAATTGTATTAATTCTCTTAGTTCCCCAGCCAACATTTACGAGCGTATCACGAGGAATTGAAACTACATCAACTGTGTGGTTTTCGACGTCAAATGTAACCGCCATAATTGTATCTGTGGAGGTTGAAACTTGGTCAATTCCAACGCAAAGGAAGGTGTATGTGCCTTCTCTCTGGTCTGCGTTTGAAATATTCAAAATCGGTTCCGGAGTCGGGGTCGGGGTCGGCTCTACAGGCTCTTCCGATTCTATCACGGGAGCGATTGACGGAGCTGCTGTTTCTACAGGTTCGGGTGTTTCATCAACGCCAATTTCAGGTAAAACTGCCCAGCTTCTGTACCATGCAAAGCCACCTGTTGCCACAGCCGCAATTATCAGTAGAACTATAATTGCTGTTCTGCCCTTATTTTTCTTGTTCTTTTTCACATATGCTTCTGTGCTTTTTTCCGCAGAAGATTTTTCATAAGCTTGTCTGACCGCTGTTACATCAAGATCTGTTGTATCCCCAAATCCTGAGCTGACTGCCTCATCCTTTTTGGAGGGGCTTTTCTTCGGTGGTTTCGAACTATTTCCAAATAATTTCATCTTTTACCTTTCCCTCAAACTTTTGTACCAGTTTAATGCCTCTTGCGAGTTGGGGTGGGGGGCAATCCCTCTCGAAACTATGTCGTCTATACTCATTTCAAGTCCCAAAACCATTGCATCATCTATGTTTTCAAATGCAAGTTTGCGGAGTTCTTCAACTCCTTCAAAATCTCTGGTGGACTCTATGTAGTCTGCCACATATGCTATTTTTTCAAGCATATTCATGTCAGCTTTTGCAGTTGTATGCCAAAAAATTGCATCTCTCACACGCTCAGATATTGCAAATTTGTCATAAGCTACCATAGCGCCCGTCTTTGAGTGCAGAAGTTTGTGACTTCCACGCTCAACGCTGTCAATCATAATATCATATTCTTTACATAATATCAACTGTTGTTCCGCACCATCTTTTTTTGTAATATCGTGCAAAATGAGTGCTTCCGCCGCTTCGACTTCATCAGTTCCCCAATATTGGGCTAATTTTATCGCAACTTCCTCGCAAGCTAACACATGAGGAACTCTCGACGGCGTAAGCATATTAATCGCTTCCTCACGCAAAAAGTCCAAATTCGCTTTTACATTATAAAGCCTTTTTTTCAAAATATAACGATAAACTTCCGGTGAAACAAGTTCGTGTCCTTGTCGATTTGCAAAAAGCTCTCTAATTTCTGACGATGACATTTCAAGTGGTATTTTTGAAATTACATTGACGGTTGCAGAATATTTCTCACGTACAACAATAGCAAATTGCTCGATTTTTTCCAAATCACCCTCAGCTCTCGGAAAAACCGCAAGCTCTGCATTTTCTAAAATCTCCTCAAACTTATACCATGTCTCAAAACTCAAAAACATATCCGCACCGAGCATTAAAACAAGGCGGTCATTGGGGTAGATTTTTTTGAAATGTGCAATCGTGTTTACAGTGTAATTTGGGTGTTCTCCGCTGTTCACCTCAAAATCTGAAACTTCAAATTTTGGAATGTTCTCAGTCGCAAGTTTAACTTTTTCAAGTCGCATTTTTGCGTCCGGGCTTTGCTCTGCAATGTCTTTATGGGGAGGTTGTGCTGTCGGTATGAATATCACCTTGTCCGCGTTTAGCTGTGTCGCTGTCGCTTCTGCTGCCTCTAAGTGTCCCAAATGTATGGGGTTAAAGCTTCCGCCGTAAAGCGCTACCGTCATAGTTTTTCCTCCTAAAAATTATTTTACGAGTTTAATTTTCGGCTCTTGGTCATTTCTTTTGTATAAAACAAATTTGCTTCCGATTGATTGTACTTGCTCCGCTGCGCAAAGCTCAGATAGTTCGTTTAGTGCTTCTTTTGCGCTGAGCATGGAGTTTTCAAGCACCTTACCTTTGATAAGTTCACGTGCTTTCAGTGCGTCATTAACGCTCTTTACTAAGTTCTCTGTAATTCCGTCTTTTCCGATTTGAATAATTGTATCTTCAGTGGACGCGAGCCCACGAAGTTGTGCCCTTTGTTTACTTGTCAGCATAATAATTCCTCAACTTTTCTTTAAAATTTTGTAGTGCTTTTCCCCTGTGAGAAATTGCGTTTTTCTCTTCGGGAGTGAGTTCCGCCATGCTTTTTTCAAAGCCTTGCGGTAAAAATACAGGGTCGTAGCCAAATCCGCCCTCTCCTCTTGGAGCGTGCAAAATTTCGCCCTCGCACTCTCCCCTTGCGGAAATCGTGTCCCCGTTCGGAAAAACGCAAGTAATGACAGAGACAAATCGTGCCGTTCTGTTTGTTTTTCCGTCCATATTTTTTAGTAAATAATTGTAACGGTCGATGTCAGTTTCATTAATATCACCGCCATATCTCGCAGAATATACCCCCGGTTCACCATTGAGAATATCCACGCAAAGTCCCGAATCGTCGGCAATTGCGGGCATCTTCAAGGCTTCACAGGCAAAATCTGCCTTAATTTTTGAGTTTTCCTCAAAAGTCGTTCCTGTTTCCTCTGCTTCATCCAAAAGTCCCAGTTCTTTTTGTGGTGCTAATTCATAGCCATAGTCCGCCAAGATTTGAGACATTTCTTTAATCTTCTTTTTGTTTCCACTTGCAAGTACAAATTTCATTGTAAAAGCGCCTCCACAAATTTATCCGCCTCGAATGGCATTAAATCTTCGAGTTTTTCGCCAACTCCGACATATTTAACAGGTAATTCCATCTCATTTGCAATTGCAAAAACAATACCACCCTTTGCAGTTCCGTCAAGTTTTGTCAAAACTATGCCTGTAATGTCGGCAGTTTCTTTAAACTGCTTTGCCTGCAAAAGTCCGTTTTGACCTGTGGTCGCATCCAAAACCAAAAGAGTTTCACGGCTTGCATCGGGAAGTTCTCTTGTGATAATTCTGCTGATTTTATTCAGCTCATTCATAAGGTTTTGTTTGTTGTGTAGTCTGCCGGCTGTGTCGACAATAATTACATCACTGTTTTTTGCTTTTGCAGATGCAATTCCGTCAAAAACAACTGATGCAGGGTCAGAGCCCTCAGCATGGCTAACTATGCTTGCGCCCGAGCGATGAGCCCAAACTTCAAGTTGCTCTGCCGCTGCTGCTCTGAACGTATCACCGGCACAAAGGACAACTTTTTTGCCCTCGTCCGCTAAAATTGCGGATAATTTACCTGTTGTCGTTGTTTTTCCAACACCGTTAACACCGACCATCAGAATGACAGATGGCTTTGTGTGTAGTGCAAGTGATGTGTCGCTCACGCTTATCATCTCTGTCAAAACTTCGCCCAAGGCACTTTTGACCTCAGCGCCACCACGAATACCTCTGGCTTTTACTAGTTCACGCAATTTATCAACTGCCTCGGTTGCGGTTTCAACACCGGCATCCGACATGATTAAAAGCTCTTCAAGTTCCTCAAAAAACTCCTCATTTTCGCCTGTAAATGTTGCAAACATGCTGTTCATTTGAACAACAACATTCTGTTTCGTTTTTGCTAATCCCTCTTTGATTTTATCAAAAAATCCCATCTTAATTTCCTCCTATGCTAAAGCTTTTTCAGCTTCTTCAACATCCATTTCAAGTATATTCGACACACCTTTTTCCTGCATGGTTACGCCGTAAAGCACGTCGGCGCTCTCCATCGTTCCACGTCTGTGAGTTATGGCGACAAACTGCGTTTTATCCGTCAATTTTCTCATATATTCGGCATATCTGAACACATTTGCATCATCCAGTGCCGCTTCAATTTCGTCCATAATACAAAATGGTGTGGGTCTAACTTTAATAATTGAAAAGTACAAAGCAATTGCGACAAAAGCCTTTTCACCGCCTGACATGAGGCTAATGGTGCTCAGCGCTTTTCCAGGTGGCTGTACCTTGATTTCTATGCCACAATCGAGAACATTTTCCTCGTCCTCCAATATAAGCGCCGCACGTCCACCACCGAAAAGCTCTAAAAATGTCTTTTTAAAGCACTCATTTATAATCTTAAACTGCTTTACGAAAATTTCTTTCATTTCGTTTGTGATTTCAGCGATAATTTTAAGCAGTTCACGCTTTGCTTTTTGAACATCGTCACGCTGTTCGGTCAAAAATTCATATCTCTCCTTGACCCTTTCATACTCCTCGATAGCACCAATATTTGGTGTTCCAAGTGCAGAAACAGACTTTCTAATTTGAGCAATTTTTTTGTGTAGCTCCGTCATATTTTCAACAGGCTCTCGCATGTTCTGAGCCGCTGAACGGCTTAGCTCATAGTTATCCCAAAGCTTATCCAAAATCTGCTTTTCTTCCATATCAACCGATATTTTTTTCTGTTCAAGCTTTGCGACAAGTCGCTCTAAATCTATGAGTATATTGTTTTTTTCCTTGGCTTCTTTTTCGCATTTTGTGCGTGAAGCTTCGATTTCCATACGTCTTGCCGTACTATCTGAAACGCTTTGCCTTAATTTGTCTGCGGAGGCATTTATCTCATTTAGACGCAAATTGCGCTCGTCAAGTTCCCTTTTAAGCTCGGCAGTTTTGCCTTCAATCTCGTTTATAACGCCTGTCCTGTCGCCTTTTGTGCTCAGAACATTTTCGCAAAGCTCATTTAACTGCGAAATCGCCGAAAGTGTAGCTTCAATCTCTGCATCAACCGTAGCTTTTTCCTCACGTTTTACGGAGATTTTCTCGTCTAACTCTCGCCTTTTTTCCTCAAACTCAAAGCGGTTTGCGGTGAGGCCTGAGGCAATTTCTCTAACTTCTGATAATTCATTTTCAGAACTTTCACATTCATTTTCAAGCTCAGACTTTTTGGCGATGTTCTCTGCCAATTTCTCTGAAATAGCGCTCATTTCCTCTGCCAAAGTCATCGCATTTTTTTCGGCTGAATGTGCAAGCATGTTATACTGCAAAATCTCGGAATTTAGCTGGTTTTGTAAAATTTGTGCCTCGTCAGACTCATTTTGTCTGACTTCGATTTCATATTTAATACTCGCAAGCTCCCTTTCCGCTTCACCGTACTCAGTTTCGCAGTCCAAGAGTTCTTTGCGCATGGTTTCAACTGTTTCATTCAACTTTTTAAGCTCATTTGCACGAGATAAAATACCCGCACCACGAACAGCACTACCGCCCGACATAGAGCCTCCTGCATTTATCATCTGCCCGTCTGTTGTAACAATTCTAAATCTATTGTCGTATTTTTTCGCAATAGCCACAGCGTCCGAAAGCGACTCAGCAACTATGGTTCTGCCCAAAATATTTTCAAAAATGTTGCGATATCTATTATCAAAAGCGATAAGCTCTGAGGCAATTCCGACAAATCCATCCTCACCACTTGGTGCATTGTTCAAAACTCCGCCACGCATGGAGCTAATCGGCATAAACGTCCCTCGTCCGCCGTCCTTGCGCTTAAGCATCTCGATTGCGGTTTTTCCAACTTCTGGACTGTCGACAACTATATTTTGCATCGCACCACCGATTGCAGTTTCAATCGCAAGTGCAAATTCATCAGGCACTCGCACAAGGCTTGCAACAGGGCCATGAACTCCATTTAAAACTCCACGTTCCGTCTCACGCATAACGATTTTAACTGCCTTTGAAAATCCCTCAAATTCTCTCTCCATATCGGACAAAAGCTTCATGCGGGATTCTGCGGATTTCACATCAATAGTCAGCTTTGTGTGCTTTTCTCTGAATTTTTGGACATTCGAAATTCTGCCCGTTTCACGCAATCTATAACCCGAAATTATATTCTTAAGCTCGTCAATTCTCTCCGTGACTTTCGAAAATTCAGAGCGTTTTTCTCTCAATAGTGTCTCAGTTTCCTGTTGTTTTTGCTCTGCTGTTTTCTGCTCATCTTGGCAAGATTCACGGCGGTATTTAAGTTCTGTTTCCGAATGTGAGAGCATGTCTAAAACAGCTTTTGCGTGGGTCAATTTTTCGCTAACAGAGCTTTCACGCTCGGCTAAAGTCGCAAACTCTTTTTCGTGCTCGCCTTTCTGCGCCTCACTATCTCTAATGGTTGCAAAAAGTTCGGAAAGCTCCTTTTCAATCGCAGTTTTTAAAGCCTCCGATGCTTTTATTTTTGCGCTATGTTCGTCAATTTTTTCACGCAAACTTCTCTCTTGAGACTCCTGCTCGGCGATATCCGTCATCAGCCTTTCGATACTGCTCGTATTATTTTCAATATTCGCGCCGAGAACCGCAATGGAACTTTCGCAGTCGCTGGCTGTTGTTTCTGTTTGCCTTAAAAGCGTGCGCAAATTCTCGGTCGACATGTCGTTATCATAAATTTTCTCGGTTAAATCCTCTGCATTTTGATAAAGCTCTTCCATTTGTTCTTTCGCTTCATCTCTCTCTTTTTCGGCAGTAACCAACTCGTCAGTTGCCCTTTTGAGTTGCTCGCCCAAGCGGTCGAGAGTTTCCATCCAAGCCGAAACCTCGGCTTGTTTTTGCTCCTCACGAAGTTCGAGGAATTTTTTTGCATTTTCCGCCTGTTTTTTCAGTGGATTTAATTGTAACTCAAGCTCGTCTATTTTGTCTTGAACACGAAGTAAATTTTCATCTGTTTTTGAAAGTTTTCTTTCCGCTTCCTCTTTCCTATAACGGAAACGAGAAATTCCAGAAGCTTCCTCAAAAATTTCACGTCTATCACCACTTTTCGCGGAGATAATTTCGGAAATTCTGCCCTGACCTATGATTGAGTATCCATCACGACCAAGCCCCGTATCCATCAAAAGCTCGTTTATATCACGAAGCCTTACAGACTCCCTATTTATATAGTATTCACTGTCACCACTGCGGTAGTATTTTCTGGTGATAATAACCTCAGGACTTTCGATTTTAAGCGTCCTGTCGCTATTGTCAAGAATTAGGCTGACCTGTGCAAATCCCATCGCCTTACGTTTTTCAGTACCGCCAAAAATGACATCTTCCATTTTTCCGCCACGCAATGCCTTTGTGCGCTGTTCGCCCATTACCCACAAAATTGCATCGGAAATATTCGATTTTCCGCTTCCGTTAGGGCCGACAATTGCGGTCATATCTTTTTCAAACGAAAGCCTGGTTTTGTCGGGAAATGACTTAAACCCGTGAATTTCTAACGCTTTTAAATACACTAAAACACCTCATGAACGTACTATTACTCAGAATACAGTATATATCAAATACAGCTATTTTGCAACAGGTAGCACAAATATTCCGTCTTTTTTCGGGTTTTTTCCCAAAATTTTGACCTTTTTCACGCCGTACTCACGCATAATTACCTCTATATTCGCCCGACCTTGCCCCGACATGACCGATACTCTCGATTTATGCACATTAATTTCTATTTGGTTTGCCCCCCGAATTTCCTCTAAAAGCGGTAAAATTCTATTCAAATACACCCTCGACAGCACCAATTCCCCGAACGCCGGATGATACGCTCCGCCGACTACCGCACCGCCAGACATGTCATCCGTCGGGTTTAGTCCCATACGGATTATTGGAATGTTTTTTTCGGCAAAAATTTCTGAAATTTCGGAGCAAAGCGAGACCGCATCTTCCACCGTATGCTCGCAATATTCGCCTTTTTTAAACATGCCACAAAGTTCTGTATCACGCACAATTACCGTTGGATAAACTCTCACGCCGTTTGGGTTTAAACTCGCGATTGCTCTCGCTGTTTCTAGGTCTTTTTCTCTGGTCGACAGCGGTAGACCCGTCATCATTTGCAAAATCAGTTCAAATCCACTGCCCAAAATCATATCACTCGCACGAGCTGTATCGCCTGCACTGTGCCCCCTATTTGTCGCTAACAATACAGTTTCATCCATACTTTGAGAGCCAAGCTCTATGGTTTTAACTCCAAATTGTTTCAGTCTCAAAAGTGTTTTATCATCAATCGCATCAGGGCGAGTTGAAAGCCTAATACTGTCAATTTCTCCGCTTTTTATAAATTCAAAACCAGCCTCTAAAAGCGAAACTTGCTCCCCCTCGGGCATAGCCGTAAATGAGCCGCCATAAAAGGCGATTTGTGGTTTTTCCCCCTCGGGCAGTCGCCCCAAACCCAGTCGAACTTGCTCTTTAACATCCTGTGCGGTTGCAGGCAAAAGGCTGCCTGAAATGCGCTTCTGGTTGCAGAAAACGCAATCTCTCGGGCAGCCTATGTGCGGTATAAATATTGGAATAATTTTTTTAATCATTTTGCAAACCCTCCAAGGCATACCTAGCCGCAGATTGCTCCGCCTCTTTTTTGGTATTCCCCGAACCTTCGCCGACGATATTTCCGTTTAACTTCACCTGTGCTGTGAAAGTTTTGCAATGGTCAGGCCCATCCTCGGAAATAATTTCATAGTTAATAAGCTGTGACGGTTTGCGCTGAACATATTCTTGGAATTCGGTTTTGTAGTCCGTATTTTTAACTGAGCCTTTGATATCAACGCCGTCAATTAGCATTTTATGGATAAAATTCGACGCAACTTCAATTCCTCCGTCCAAAAAAATCGCAGCTATGAGCGCTTCAACGCAGTCGGCAAGAATAGACGGCCTGTTCCGTCCGCCTGTGTTCTCCTCACCTTTTCCAAGTTTTAAATATTGCCCAAGGTCGAGAGAGACCGCAACTTTATGCAGGCTTTGTTCGCAGACGAGTTCCGCACGAACTTTCGTCATTTTCCCCTCGGGCATGTCCGGAAAACTCGTAAAAAGATGCTTTGCAACCACGAAACCAAGTACAGAATCGCCCAAAAATTCTGGGCGCTCATTGCTTTGGAGTTTTAATTTTCGGTTCTCATTCACATACGAGCTGTGCAACATCGATGCGGTGAACAACTCGGGCTTTTTAAATTTATATCCAATTTTAAACTCGAGCTCTTTCATCTCCACACCTCCAAAATTTATTCCCCTACAGCAGTTTTTATCTTATCAACCAAGTCCCCAACGGTTGAAATTTTCTTCAACTCTTCGTCGGGTAGTGGCTCTATGTCAAATTCTTCTTCGAGTGCAAAAGCCATCTCGACCACGTCCACAGAGTCCGCTCCAAGGTCTTCAATAAAGCTAGTTTCCAAAGTTATTGCCGTTTCATCACAGGAAAAAATATCCGCTAAAACTTCTTTTACTACATCAAATACCACTTGAATTATCCTCCTAAAACCTATAGTTTACACATCTTTTTTTATTGTCATGAATTGAGCATTTTTCTCAATTTCACTCGCAACATCGCCCTCAACATAGAAAATCGCTTGCATTACCGCACTTCGAAATGCCCTTGCATTTGAGTTTCCATGTGCTTTTATAACCGCTTTTTTCAGTCCCAAAAGCGCAGTTCCGCCAACTTCGTCGGCACTCAATTTCGCCCTCATGGGTTTTAGGCTGTCTTTAATAAGTAAAGCTCCGATTTTTGATTTTGTGCCAGACATGAATGCTGTTTTCAGCTCTTTCATCATGAATTTCGCTGTGCCCTCAAGGGTTTTCAAGAATACATTACCCGAAAATCCGTCAGCAACAAGTACATCACAACCACCCAAAATCGCCGTATGTGACTCAACATTTCCAATGAAATTGAAGTGACCTGCATCTGACGCTTCTTTCAGCACCTTGTAAGCTTCCAACTTATCAGCTGTGCCTTTGCTATCCTCTGAGCCGATGTTTAGCTGTCCAACTCTGGGGTTTTCAATTCCCATAATTTTCTTGGCATAAAACGAACCCATAAACGCAAATTGCAACAAATATTCAGTCGTACACTCAGCATTAGAGCCAGCGTCAATCAAAAGCAAGCCCTTGCCCGAAGTCGGGACAACAGGCGCAAGCGCCGCACGTCTTATGCCTTTAATACGCTTTGCGATTAAGGTTGCACCAGTCAAAAGTGCTCCAGTGCTACCGGCGGAAATCGCCGCATCGCCCTCGCCACTGTCTAGCATTTTCAGCGCAACAGTCATTGATGAATCTTTTTTATTGCGCACAGCAAGCGTCGGGTCGTCACAAATTTCGACAACCTGTGTTGTGTGCACAATTCTGATTTTTTCTCCATCAGCGACAACATTCTTCTCTTTTAAGCAGTTTTCAATCGCTGTTTGGTCGCCTACTAAAACTATATCAACACCAAATTCTTTATGTGCGTCTACCGCTCCATGAACCGGTGCGGAGGGAGCGTTGTCGCCCCCCATAGCATCAATTATTATCTTCATCGCCGTCAGCCTCTTTCAGCTTGGTTTCAAGAATTTCAAGCGCACGTTTTGAGATTTCAAAATTCTTATTGCGCTTGCCCTTAACCCTATATCCCAGTGGTTCAATTATGCCAAAGTTGACATTCATCGGTTGGAAATCACCGACAGAACCCTCAGAAATATATAATCCGAGCGCACCTATAGCCGTCTCTTTCGGGAAGTCTATTGGCTCTTTTCCTTGAAGTCGTCTAGCCATTTCCATGCCCACAAGCATACCTGATGCTGTTGATTCGACATAGCCCTCAACGCCTGTCATTTGACCTGCAAATGCTATGCGTGTATCGTTTTTCAGTCTGTAATATCTATCTAAAAGTTGTGGTGAATTCAAATAAGTATTTCTGTGCATAACACCATATCTGACAAATTCAGCATCTTTTAGTGCAGGAATCATGGAAAAAACTCTCTTTTGCTCACCAAAAGCGAGGTGAGTTTGAAATCCAACTAAATTATATAGTGTGCCCTCGGCATTATCCATGCGAAGTTGAACAACTGCATAATTTTCCTTGCCTGTGCGTGGGTCGATTAGACCAACAGGCTTTAGCGGGCCAAAGCGCAAAGTGTCCTCGCCACGTCTCGCCATAACTTCAACAGGCATACAACCCTCGAAAACATCTTTGTCAATATCTCCGTGTCCCTCGGCAACTCTCGCCTTAGTCAGCTCGCTCCAAAATGCGAGATATTCCTCTTTTGTCATGGGGCAATTGACGTAGTCAGCAGTGCCTTTGTCATATCTTGAAGCATAAAAAGCGTTGTCCATATCGATGCTCGACAGTGTTACGATTGGCGCTGCCGCATCAAAAAAGCTCAAACTTTCTGTGTCGGGAAACAGCTTCATAATTGTATCTGCCATGCCCTCAGAGGTCAGCGGCCCTGTTGCAATTACAACTTCACCCTCGGGAATTTCTGTAAGCTCTTCCAAAACAACTTCGATATTTTCGTGGCCGTTTATCATTTCGGTAATAGTTTTTGCAAAACCCTCACGGTCAACCGCAAGCGCACCGCCGGCGGCAACCCTATTTTTATCCGCTGAAATCATAATTAGGGAGTTTAAGCGGCGAAGTTCCTCTTTCAAAAGTCCGACAGCGTTGGCAAGTTCATCGCTTCTCAATGAGTTCGAACAAACAAGCTCCGCAAAATATTCCGACACATGCGCCGGTGTCATTTTTTTCGGTTTCATCTCGAATAATTTAACTTTAATTCCTCGCTCGGCAAGTTGCCACGCACATTCACAGCCTGCAAGACCTGCGCCGATAACTGTTACAAAATCCATGCGTACTCCTCTCTATTCCTTTGCTTTAGTTTTTCTTGGGGCTCTCTTTTTTGGTTTTTCTTCGACTTTTTCCTCTGTAGAAGCTTCAGTCTTTTCCTCGGTTTTTTCTTCGGAATTCTCTTCCTTTTTCGCCTTACGCTTGTATCCTCTTTTGTCCTCGGGCAAAAATGCAGAGCATTCATCGTTTGCGCAGAATGGCTTTTTCTGTCCACGACCCGAAAGCTTGAACATGGTTTTTCCACATTCCGGACAGTTGTCCTTTGTCGGGACATCCCAAGTCATAAATCCGCAGTCTGCGCCCTTTTCACAAGCGTAATATGTGTAACCTTTTTTAGAGGTACGTTTTAAAATTCTGCCGTTACATTTTGGGCATTTCCCCGGCATTTCAACGACAATCGGTTTTGTGAAATCGCAATCAGGAAAGCCTGGGCAAGCCAAAAATCTTCCGAATTTTCCGCTTTTAAACACCATAGTTTTTCCACATTTATCGCAAATTTCGTCTGAATACTCATCGGGGACTTTTAAATGCACACCCTCAAGAGCTTTTTCCGCCTCTTCCATAGAAGCATCAAATCCCTCGTAGAAATTTGCAAGCAAATTTTTCCACTCGATTTTTCCATCCTCAACCTCGTCCAAATCCTCCTCCATTTTGGCGGTGAATTTGAGGTCGACAATGTTTGAAAATCGCTCTTCCATCAGTCCCGTGACAACCTCGCCAAGAGCCGTCGGTCGGAGGTGTTTTCCCTCTTTGACGACATATTCTCTGGCTGTTATGGTCGAAATTGTAGGCGCATAGGTACTCGGTCTACCTATGCCTTTTTCTTCCATCGCACGGATTAAAGTTGCCTCTGTATAGCGTGAGGGTGGATTTGTGAACAATTGTTCTTTAAGTAGTTTTTCCAAATCACATTTTTCACCCTCTTTTAAGTCGGGCAGACGTTTTTTAATCTCGTCGGATTCTTCGTCTTTGCTCTCTTCATAAACCGCAGTGTAACCTGCAAATTTAAGCTCTGAGTTGTTTGCTCTGAAAATATATTTATCAGATTTCACGTCTATGACAAGGTTGTCATAAATTGCATTTGCCATTTGACTTGCGGTAAATCTACCCCAAATCAGTCTATATAGTCTATATTGCTCACTTGTGAGGTCTTTTTTGATTTTTTCAGGTGTGAATGTGACTATACTTGGACGTATAGCTTCATGGGCATCTTGTGCTCCACTTTTGCCTTTAAATCGGCGCGGTTTTCCGTAATAATACTCCTTGCCGTAGCGTCCGACAATAAAATCGGCAGCAGCACTCAGCGCATCCTCAGACAAACGAAGTGAGTCTGTACGCATGTATGTTATAAGACCGACAGTTCCCTCGCCCTCAATATCAACGCCCTCATAGAGCTGTTGAGCAATCGACATTGCTCGTCTGGGTGTCATTCCCAAACGTCGTGATGCTTCCTGTTGCAAAGTTGAGGTTATAAAGGGTGGTGACGGCGAGCGTTGCTTCTCTCCGCGTTTTACGGAATGAATTTCAAACGCACTTTTTAAGACGGCATTTTCGACTTCCAAAACTTCCGCCTCGCTGTGTAATTCGCCTTTTTTCTCTGTTGTTCCGTGGTATCTCGCCGTAAATTCGCCTTTGCCCTCGGAGCGTTTTAACACAGCGTCTACGTGCCAATATTCTTCGGGAACAAACTTTTTAATTTCGTTCTCTCTATCGACAACCATGCGAGTTGCGACAGACTGAACTCGTCCTGCCGACAGTCCACGCTTGACTTTTCTCCAGAGTAGCGGACTTAATTTATATCCAACTATTCTGTCCAAAATACGTCTTGCTTGTTGCGCATCAACCAAGTCTTGGTCGATATCACGTGGATTTTCAATGCTGTCACGCACGACATTCTTCGTAATTTCGTTAAAAGTAACTCGTCTTGCCTTGTCGTCAGGAAGCTTTAAAAGTTCCTTTAAATGCCATGAAATCGCCTCTCCCTCACGGTCAGGGTCAGTCGCGAGATAGACGGTTTCAGCCGATTTTGCTTTTTTCTTCAGTTCAGAAATGATTTCTTCTCTGCCTTTAACAGCGATATAGTCAGGCTCGAAGCCATTTTCTATATCAACACCAATTTTGCTTTTTGGCAAATCTCTCAAGTGTCCCATAGATGCGACAACATGAAAATCAGTGCCTAGATACTTTTCTATCGTCCTCGCTTTTGCGGGCGATTCGACTATAACAAGGTTAGTCTTTGCTTTCGCCATATAGCGTTCCCCGTTTCATTTTAATGTTTATCCTATATTTATTAAAGCCTTCTGATGTGATTATGCCCAAAATTTCGAGCATGGTTAGTTCACTCATCACATCAGATGCAGAAATTCCTGTAATTTCAATGATTTCATCCGCATATTTTTCTCCGTTGGACAAAATCGTGACAATTTCAAGCTGTCTCTCATTCAAATCTTCGAGTAGCTTCTTTATGTCAATATATTCCACATCTTTCCCGTTGTCAATCTCTTTTTTTGAGTTTTCTTGATTACTAGTTGTTTTCACGGAAGATTTTTTGTTTTTGACTTCATCAATTTCTTCCCTATATTGGGAAACTTCAACCATAGTTTTTTGTCTGAAAGATTTTATCCTATGCGGAAAAAGTCCCTCGTATTCACACAAAACGTCCTCACCCGACATTACAGGTTTTGCAAAATCTCTTAGGAGAGAATTTGAGCCTGCGCAACTGGGCGCATCCACGTTTCCGGGTAGAACAAAGACATCTCTACCCTGTTCAGTTGCTCGCTCTGCGGTTATCAACGCACCGCTTTTCATGGGTGCTTCTATAACCAAAACACCGACCGAAAGTCCCGATATAATTCGGTTTCTCATAGGAAAATTTGATGGTGAATAGGGGGAGTTTGGCGGATATTCGCTTATAATCGCACCCAATTTTTTTACATCCTCAAAAAGCCTGCCATTGAACCTTGGGTAAACTTCATTAATCCCTGTGCCCAAAACTCCAACACATCGACCACTAGCGCGAAGTGCGCCAACCGCGGCAGCTGAGTCTATGCCCTCAGCAAGTCCGCTCACGATAAGACCACCGCCACGGGTGATTTCATATCCCAAATTTGTCGCCATTTTTATTCCGTATGGCGTTGCTTTTCTAGTGCCGACCACGCCAATAGCCGCTTCGTCATCCATATCGGGTAAATTTCCCATGATGAACAAAACGACAGGTGGGTCGTACATATTTCTCAATCTGCTAGGGTATCGACTATCTGTGATAGCCATAATTTCCACATTGTTTTCTGCACAAATCTCAAGTGATTTCATAGCATAAGCCATGTTTTTATTCGATAATAACTCCACATCTCGCGGAGTTAAACCCTCGATTTGTTTTAAATTTCCCTCATCGGCAAAAAATAATTCATCTATGCTGTCAAAATGTTCAAGAGCAAGATTTTTTGCCTTGGGACGAAGACTTGTAAGGCACGAAAGCCACATCCAATATTTCAGCACGGAAAAATCACCTCTTTTTATATAAGTAATCGTGCAAAAAATGTTTCCTCGACTTAAGCTATACTCTAAATATTAAATTCAAGCGCTATCTGTTTCGTTCCCACATGAAAATAGATGCCGCAATCGCCGCATTAAGAGATTCGCTACCCCCCGACATTGGAATAATTATCTCCAAATCGCAGAGCTTGAGCATCTCTGCCGACAAGCCTCTTCCCTCACTGCCAATTGCAACGGCGCATTTTTCCATATTAACCGAGCGCAAATCCATCGCGTGCTCTGAAAGTGCCGCACCGCATAACATCAGTTCTTTTTCCGCTATAATTTCTTTTAGCTTGTCCAAATCGCATGAAATCACATGCTGTCTGAAAATTGCTCCCATAGTCGCCCTTACGGTTTTAGGGTTATAAATATCGGCACATTCACCGACCAAAATAACCGCATCAAAACCCATGGCATTTGCTGTTCTGACTATAGTTCCGACATTTCCGGGGTCTTGCAAATTTTCAAGTATTATGATTTTATCTCCCGAAATTTCCTTTTTATCAGGAATTTCAGCAATGAAAATCGGGCCTCTACTCTCTTTTAAAGGCGATACATATTGAAAAAGTTCCTCGGGTAGAGCGTATTCGTCTATGCCGTTAGGCAACTCAAACTGTGGCTTTTGCCTCCAGTACACGCTTTTAACCTTAACCGAATTTTCAAGCGCCTCTTTAAGTAATTTCTCGCTGTCCAATACATATTCACGGCTTTTATTTCTCTCCGATGCACTAGATGTCAGCTGTCTTATTCTCTGTATCTGCTGATTTTTGCGAGAGCTTATATATTCCATTTTCTCTCATTCTCCAATCACCGTAACGTGGTCAAGGCTGTGGCACGAGATAACTCTCCCACCACAGCCAAAATTTTAGTCTATCGGTTTCATTGTTGGGAACAGAATAACATCTCTGATAGATGAACTGCCCGTCAAAAGCATAACGCAACGGTCGATACCGATGCCGATACCGCCTGTAGGTGGCATACCATATTCAAGTGCTGTGATAAAATCGTCGTCCATCATGCTGGCTTCTTCATCGCCTTTTGCACGTAGTTCAACTTGCTTTTCAAAGCGCTCTTTCTGATCAATTGGGTCGTTAAGTTCTGAGAAAGCATTTGCCATTTCACTACGGCAGATGAAAAGCTCAAAACGCTCGGTGAGTCTTTTATCATCGGCACATCTCTTCGCAAGTGGAGAGACATCAACAGGGTGCATTGTGATAAATGTTGGTTGTACAAGCTGTGCTTCAACTTTTTGGTCAAAGCATTCGTACACAGCATAGCCCCAAGTTTTTTCGCATCCATCCATATTAACGCCCGCTGCTTTAGCCGCTGCAACCGCTTCTTCGTCGGAGTCGATAGCCATGAAGTCAATGCCGACATATTCTTTAACAGACTCCGCCATTGTCATTTTTCTCCAGCCAGGTGTTAGGTCAATTTCTTCACCCTGCCAAGTGACATTGTAAGTGCCTAAAATCTGCATTGCGGCGCTTGACAAAAATTCCTCACAAAGTTCCATCATACCAACATAGTCAGTGTAAGATTGGTAGATTTCGACTGTTGTAAATTCGGGGTTATGTTTAGTGTCCATGCCCTCGTTGCGGAAAAGTCTGCCAATTTCGTAGACGCGCTCCATACCGCCAACGATTAGACGTTTTAGGTGAAGCTCTGTCGCAATGCGCATGTACATATCGAGATTTAGTGTGTTATGGTGAGTTATGAAAGGTCTTGCAGTTGCACCACCTGAAATTGTGTTCAAAACAGGTGTTTCAACTTCCCAAAATCCTCTTGTGTCAAGGTATGATCTTAGGTAAGAAATGAAACGACTTCTTGTTTCAAAAGTCTTTCTAACATCGGGATTCATAATAAGGTCGACATATCTTTGACGATAACGAGTTTCGATGTCTGTAAGACCGTGGAATTTTTCAGGAAGTGGTAGCAGAGACTTTGATAGTAGGCTAATTTTACGGCAGTGAACAGAAATTTCGCCACGACGAGTTCTAAACGCAAAACCCTCTGCGCCTACAATGTCACCTATATCCCATTTTTTGAATTCGTTGAATGTCTCTTCACCTAGGTCATTGACCTTGACGTAAAGTTGAATTCTGCCTTTATTATCTTGAATATCAGCAAAAAATGTCTTACCCATATCGCGTTTTGACATGATACGTCCAGCAATAACCACGTCTTTTTCTTCGAATTCTTCAAAATTATCTTTGATGTCAGCACTGTATGCTGTACGCTCAAATTTTGTAACCTCATATGGGTCACGGTTTTCTTCTTTTAGCTTTGCAAGCTTATCACGTCTTATTTGTAGAATTTCAGACAGTTCTTTTTCTTCTGACTGTAATTCAATGTTTTCTTCGCTCATTTTTGCTCCAATCCCTTACTCGTTTTCTATTTCCAATACTTTAAATTGTAGAACGCCCATAGGTGCGTCAACTGAAACAATGTCGCCAACTTTTTTGTTCATTAGCGCACGTCCAAAAGGACTGTCATCAGAAATTCTTCCTCTCATTGGGTCTGCTTCTTGAGAGCCTACAATTGTGTATTCTTCGACTTCTTTTATATCTGTGTCTTCAATTTTAACTGTGCTACCGATAACAACCTTGCCTTGTTCGTGGCTCTTTTCGATAATTTCTACATTGTCAATTAAGTTTTGAACTTCGGCAATGCGAGAGTATAGTTTCCCTTGTTCTGTTTTCGCCTCATCGTATTCACTATTTTCGGACAAATCGCCAAAGCTTCTCGCCTCTTTAATTTGTTCCGCAACTTCTTTTTCTCTAATTGTCTGCATATAGAAAAGCTCTTTTTTGAGTTCTTCTAGGCGCTCTTGACTCATCTTAAATCTTCCGTCTGCCATTTTACTCTCCATTCCGCTGAGTAATTTCAGCGTATATTATGATGAAATACTTGCCCTTGCCACACGACAAGGGCATTTTTATATACAATTTCACAATTGATTTATATTATATGTGTTCTATCTCTCGCTGTCAAGCACAAAGATTGTTTTATTTAGCCAAAGTTGTAGTATTGCTTAGGGTCAACCGCCCCGCCATTCACATATGTTTCATAATGAAGGTGAGGTCCGGTGGAAAGTCCCGTAGAGCCAACATAGCCGATAACCTGCCCCTGTGTTACAGTTTGTCCGGCAGAAACCGCAAACGAGCTCATATGGGCATAACCTGTGCCCTTTCCTCCGCCGTGGTCTATCATAACATAGTTACCATAACCGCCGTTATAAGTCGCCATCAAAACAGTACCCGAGTCCGCCGCCAAAATCGCAGTTCCCGAAGGTGCGCCGACGTCCTCTCCATTATGGAACTTTTCATACCCGTAGATTGGGTGAATACGCCAGCCGTAAGCACTACCGGGTGAATATCCTGGTAGTGGCCAAATATACGAACCTGTTCCACCGATATATGCGCCCGAACCAGTGCCGTTTGCCGCCGCTTCTTCGGCAGCTTTGCGCTGTTCTTCAAGCTCTGCGAGCATAGTTGCAATTTCGCTTTCCAGTGCCGCTTGCTCTGTATAGAATTGGTCATATTCTTCTTGACGTGTTCCAATATTTGCCTCAAGCTCCATAATAACCAAAGCCGCCGCATCTACATCTGCTTGTAGCTGTACTTTTTTAGCTTCTAGCTCTTCTTTTTTCAAAAGTTGCCCAGCTTGGATTTCTTCGTATTCAAGCTTAACAGCCGCTGTTTCTTCACGCGCAGCTATGTATTTCTTTTCTAGCGTATTATCATATTCGATAATTTCAGAAATATCATCCATACGTGTTAGAAAATCAGAAAAGCTTGTTACATCGAGTAAGAATTCGACATATGCCATGTCGCCATTTTCTTCCATATTACGAATACGCACACGTAAACGCTCTTTTTGGTATTCTTCAAGCGCAATTGCATCTTCAAGTTCAACTGCTTTTGTCGCAATCATCTCATCATAGATTATAATTTGTTCGTCAATTAGCTCGATTTCTTGACGTGTGAGTTCGTTTTGTTGGTCAAGAATTGCTTTTTGATCCATCAAAACAGACTGCTCAGACTGCAAAACCGAAAGTTCACCAGCAAGCACCTCTTTGCTTGCTGCAATCTCGTCTTTTTTAGCTTCAAGTTGGTCGATTTCATACTGTGTAACACTCATACCGCCGATTGAAAGTGAAAACAAAAGGCTCACCATCAAGCTGAGGGTAACAAGCGTTAGTATCAGTTTTTTCTTTTTCATCGCGTTCTCCTTTAAAACAACTCAAGCGCCGCTTGAAGTTGGCTGTCGTCCTCATTTGCGAGGAGTCCGTAATAAAGCTCTGCCGTTTCTTCCTCTGATATCGAAACATCAATATCAGGAACCATTCCATCCGTTTCGGCTAGGTCAATTCCCTCGGATGTCAAATATCTTTGAGTTGATATGTGAAGTGCGCTACCGTCCAAAAGTTCAATGTTAATTTGACTTCTGCCCTTGCCCGATGTCGGGCTTCCGACTATGGTCGCCACACCGTATTCACTCAATTGTTTTGCAAAAAGTTCAGACGCACTGTAGCTCTCAGAATTTATAAGAACCGCCATTGGCATGTCAAGAAAATCAGCATCGGACTCAATTGTTTCAGAGCTTCCGTCCTTGTTAACACTCTCAAAAATTGTCCCCTCGGGGAGCAAATAGTCAAGCAAGTCCGTCATTTCATGTACATAGCCACCGCCGTTATTTCTAACGTCAAAAATCATGGCAGTTGCGCCCTGTTCGCCAAGTTCTTCTATGGCATCTATGGTCTGTTCCGCAAGTCCGGTTCGGAAATTTATCATTTTAATATAACCGACATCGCCTATGAGCTCGTATTCAATCGGCGAAGTTTCAACCTCTGTCGTACTCAGCGAAACCTCTCTGGTCTCTCCGTTTTCACCGAGAATTGAAAGTGTAAATTCCTCATCCTCGAAGGAGCTGATTTTTTCCTGTAAATCTGCGGTTGCAAGCCCTGCTAGGCTCTCGCCATTTAATGCAGTCAGTATGTCGCCCTCAATAATTCCCGCTAAAAACGCCGGAGTTTCTTGTGAAACACCTTGCACGTAAAATCCAAGCTCATCTTGGGTGACGGTCACTCCTATGCCTCTATAGTTATTCGACGCTCGAAGCTTATATTCCTCGTATTCATCGGCGGTCATATAATAGCTCCAGTCGTCGTCAAGACTGAGAACCGCCGCAGAAATCGCCTCGTCAGTAACATCACTGATGTCGGCATCTCCGACATATGCGTGCTCTATAAAACCGAGAGTTTGCGTGAACTTTGCCGTTAAAAGTAAATTTTCAACACCTCCGACAAAGTAAATCAAAGCAGATAAACACACTGCTAAAGTCAAAAATACAGTTATCAGAATTGTCAAAAAAGGTTTAGTAATTTTAAATTGTTTTTTCATATCCATAGGGGAAAATACCTCATAATAATGCTGATTTCAATTCCCGAGAACCCATATAAAATTATTTCCCTCAAATTGTCATATATTCAAGCATTTATTATTCAAGTCTTAAAATTATATCCTCCATGGGAGTAACCCACCATGGAGGATATTTCAGCTTGTCAAAAAAAGTCCTTGTGGGATTTTTAGACAATCTGCCGATAATAATTTTTAAAAAATTATGCCTTACGGCTCATTTTCGTGCATTACGCACATGAAAATGACATCGGATTATCTAATTTGAGGAGGGCAAGCCCCCTCAAGCTCCCCCGAAAAATAATTTTCGACAGTATTATTACATCCTCCATGGAGGATATCTTAAACTAATAAGCAACTGTTAGGTTTCCGTAATAGCTTTCGGGGTCGATATTTGCTCCGTTATAGCTTATTTCATAATGTAGGTGTGGTCCTGTTGACCAACCTGTTGAGCCGACATAGCCGATAACATCACCTTTATTAACAGTTTGTCCCTGTGAAACCGCCATAGAGGACATGTGCGCATAAAGTGTTGTGTAGCTATTGCCGTGGTTAATTACGACGTAATTGCCGTAAGATGAACTATAAACCGCAGTTTGAATAGTTCCGCTATCCGCTGCATAAATCGGTGTACCCGAGTTTGCCGCAACGTCAATACCTGCATGGTATTTTTCAGTTTCAAAAATTGGGTGAATTCTCCAACCAAATGGGCTTGTCACCATAGTCGAGCCGGGAGTTGGCCAGCCTAGGCTACCTGTTCCGACTGCAACTTGTTGTCCCTGTTGTTTTAGGGCTTCTTGCTGTTTGTTAAATTCAGCTGTCATAGCATTAATTTGAGCTTGTATTGCCCATTCAGCAGCTTCATTCGCTGCAAATTCAGCAGTATATCTGTCGATATCTTCCTGTAGTGATGCTATAACTTCCGCAGCCTCAGCGATTTCAATTTCAAGTTGAGCTTTTCTTGCTTCAAGCTCTTCACGCTTTAGAAGTTGCTCGGCTTGAATTGCTTCATATTCCGCTTTAACTTCTTGAACCGCTTCACGTGCTGCTATGTACTCTGCTTCCAGAGCTGCGTCTGATTCGATAATCTCAGACACATTATCCATTCTTGTAAGCAAGTCAGAAAATCCATCTGCTTGCATCGCGAAAGTTACGTAACTCATGGTTGTATTTTCTTCCATTTGACGTATTCTTACACGAAAACGCTCTTTTTGATATTCTTCAAGTGCAATTGCCTCTTCAAGTTCAACCTCTTTTTCGGCAATCATTTCGTCATAGACTTCGATTTGAGTGTTAATCAGCTCAATTTCTTGACGGGCAAGCTCGTTTTTTTCATCGAGTGCTGTTTTTGTTTCTATCGCAGTAGCCTGTTGGGCTTCAAGGTCGGCAATTGTAGAGCTAACTCCGTTTCTCTCTTCTGCGATTGCCGCTTTTTCTTCTTCCAGAGAGTCAATTTCAGATTGACTGACTCCCTGTGCGGCAACGCTTCCGAGGACGGACAGTAATACGCCAAGTACCATTAAAATGGCAAGACCTAGGCATACTCTACGTATGAATTTTTTGTTTTGCATTAAAAATCTCCTTATCGTTTATACTTTCAGATAGTTTCTAATTGCGTTAACACCACCAAAAGTACCTACAACTACTCCAACTCCGATAAAGGCTCCCAATACAGGGTACATTAGGCTTTCAAAAGGTATAACCTGTACAATTCCGGCAACAAATCCGCTCAATACATTTTCCGTAACGAATGTGTATAGTCCCCATTCGGCAAAAAATGCAATAATCGCACCGGTAACACCCAAGAAAAGACCCTCAATGATAAAGGGAAGGCGGATGAACATATTTGTTGCACCAACCATTTTCATGATTGCAATTTCTTCTCTGCGTCCGAAAGTTGCAAGCTTGATTGTGTTCGACATGATAAACACCGAAACAATAGCAAGAACAACAACGATAAGCATTGAAATAACGCTAACTACGTTTCTGATTGCAATAAACATTTGAGCAACTTCTATATAAGCATTGACTTTCGCAACACCCTCAATGTCCATGATAGCAGTTCTGGTGTCTTCCATGAGGGTTATATCTGCAATAGTAATTTTATATCTGTGTCTTAAAACATCAGAGTCGATATCATCGAAATATGCCTCTTGATAATCGCTTATAAAGTTATCAAAAGCTTCTTCACGGCTTTCAAAAATGACTTCCGTGATATTCGGTATGGCTAAAAGCTGTTCTTCAACCGCTTGCGCTTGTTCAACCGTCCATGTTTCGTCAATAAAAGCTGTGATATCGTTTTCTTCTTCAAGTGCATCAATTGTTTTGTCGATATTCAAGGACAACATCGCAAAGCTACCCATGATAACAAGGCAGGCTGTGATGATTGTAACTGATGCAAAGGACATAAATCCATGCGTGAAAATACTTTTAAATCCCTCAGCTATGAGGTATCCTATTTTATTAATTTTCATAGCTGTAATACCCATCCATTCCGTCACTTACAATGCTTCCGTTACTGAGAGTGACTACACGCTTTGAAAATGTATTAACAAGCTCTTTTTCGTGAGTTACGATAAGAACTGTCGTTCCAAGCTCATTGATTTTTTCGAGAAGTAGCATAAGCTCAAGGCTCTTAGCGGGGTCGAGGTTTCCCGTAGGCTCGTCGGCAATAATGGTCAAGGGATTGTTAACTAGCGCCCTTGCAATCGCAACACGCTGTTGCTCACCGCCCGATAGCTCTCTTGGCAAACGCTTTTCTCTTCCTTCAAGTCCGACAAGTTCGAGAACATATGGAACACGCTTTGCAATTTCTCTGCTTGAACTGCCGACAACGTGCATAGCAAAAGCCACGTTCTCGTATACAGTTTTGTCCTCAATAAGTCTAAAATCTTGGAAAATTACGCCTAAAGTACGGCGTAATTTTGGAAGTTTTCTACGCTTCATTTTTGTAAGATTAAATCCGTTTACATTAATTGCGCCAACTTTGGGCACAATCTCACCTGTCAGCATTTTGATTATAGTTGTCTTACCGCTTCCCGAAGGGCCGACAAGGAAAACAAATTCGCCGTCGTTTATAGTAAGACTGAGGTCGTCAACCGCAACGGTTTTTCCGCTCTCATAAATCATACTGACATTGTTAATATCTATCATATCTTTCCTCCTGTGAGCTAAGAGATTTTCTTAAATACAGCTTGTTCAAAAGCTGTCCCTGAGTGATAAACACCACCAGTCACAGTTTGTAACTTAGTATTTAACGCCCTGTGAATTAAGATATCTCTTTACCATAAGTGCGACCTTGAATACAATAGCGTGGTCAAACTCTCTCAAATCAAGGCCTGTTAGCTTCTTGATTTTTTCAAGTCTGTACACCAATGTATTTCTGTGCACGAAGAGTTTTCTTGATGTTTCTGATACGTTAAGGTTGTTTTCGAAAAACTTGCTTATTGTTATCAGAGTTTCTTGGTCAAGTGACTCTATTGGGTTTTTCTTGAAAACTTCGGACAAGAACATTTCGCAAAGTGTAATTGGAAGTTGATAAATAATTCTTCCGATGCCTAGGTTTTCATAGTTTATAACTGTTTTATCTGTGTCGAAAACTTTTCCGACTTCAATAGCTGTTTGAGCCTCTTTATATCTGTCTGCAAGCTCACGAAGATGCATTGCAACAGTACCAACGCCGATAGTGCTCTTCACTCCGAGTTCGTTTTCAAGGCATTTTTCAATTCCTTGGGCAATAGTGTTTAGCTCCGGTGCTTCGAGAACTGTGCTCAGTTCTTTAATGACAACGATATCAGTTTCGTTTACATTAATAACAAAATCTTTATGTTTGTCCGTAAACATAGACTGAACAGTGTCCACCGCAGCAACATTAGGTCTGTCAGATTGTCTGACCAAAAATACAGCACGTGGTATTTCTGTTTCAAAGTGGAGCTCTTTCGCTCTCACATAAACATCACCTGGTAGGATGTTGTCTGAAATAATATTTTTAACAAAGGTTGCAATGTTGTGTTTTTCTTCGTAGCTTGTTTTCGCCTCATCAAACGCAACAGCCGCAAGAACGCAAATGCAACGAGCAAACTCGTCAACACCGTCAACAAACACAGCATAATCATACTGATTGTTGATGCTTCCTAATAATTTGAAAGTTCTGATGTCAGTAGTGAACTGTCTATCCTTGCTTGTCTCTGCAAGAGTTTGTATTCCCTCTATACGAGAACCAATCATTGAAAGTTCGCTACATGCCACAACAAATCCGTCTGCATCGACTATACCAATACATCTGTCTGTTGCCTCTTTCATTTGTACAATACCACTTTGGAAAATTCTGCTTGACATTATGATGTTCCCCCAACTCTGTATAATAGCACTAATTTCTTTATCGTTTTACATAATACACTTTTTTCGGGCAGTTTTCAATAGATTTCTCACATTTTTTTGTGAATATTTTTTGTACACTGTCTAACTGTTATGATTTAGTATATTAACACGACGCATTTTTAGGGCAAATTGACATTGTGCAAAATACCTATTTTTCTGTAATAAACTAGTAATCACAGGTACTTTAGTGACTTTTTACATATCAATTTTTACTTTTTTGTCAACTTTCTTACTATGGAAAAACGCTCTGCACTTTCTGGTAGTTTCATAAAGAACTCCATCATCGGATGTGGCATATTTTCCATAAGTTTCATGTCTTTACTGAAAATTTCTTCTGCTATGAACTCAATTGGCTCTCTGTTTGGTGTAATAATTTCCAGTTTGTCACCTGTTGCGAACTTCGTTCTTTGCGTGAGCTTATAAAGTCCGTTTTCGGCTTTTTCCTCTACAATAGCACAAACCTCAGCATCAAAAAAGTACATTGCATCTTTCAAATACTGCCCCGGATAACCAAAGTAAAACCCTGTGCTATATTGTCTGTGGCTTATTTTTTGCACTTCTTGCTTCCAAATTTCGGGAAGTTCTCTCCCCTCTAAAGCTATGTCGATTGCGTTTCTATATGCATAAGTCGCAGCGGCAGCATAGTAAAACGATTTCATTCTGCCTTCGATTTTAAAGCTGTCCACCCCTGCTTCAATAAGCTCGGGCACGTGCTCTATCATGCACATATCACGTGAGTTAAGAATATAAGTACCCTCAGTATCCTCAAATATCTCCAAAGGTTCGGCTTTTCGCTTTTCTTCGGCGATATAATACTTCCATCGACATGGCTGAGCACAAGCACCACGGTTTGCATCTCTGTCTGTCATATAGTTGCTCAAAAGACATCTGCCAGAAAACGAAACGCACATTGCACCGTGTACAAATGCCTCGATTTCAAGTTCTTTGGGAATTTTCGCCCTAATTTGGCGAATTTCCTCCATAGTCGTTTCGCGTGCAAGCACAACTCGACTAGCACCCATATCATGTAGCATACATGCGGCGGCGCTGTTGATAACTCCCATTTGTGTGCTTGCATGTAGTGGAGTTTTCGGCGCATATTTTTTTATCATCGCAAAAACACCAAGGTCAGCGGCAATGATTCCATCAGCACCGCAGTTCTCAATAAGCTCTAAAAATTCGGGTAAATTTTCAAGCTCATTTTCGTGCGGAATAGTGTTGCATGTAACATACATTTTTTTATTCCGCTCGTGAATCATTTTCGAGGCATTGCGAAGCTGCTCAGGGTTAAAATTGCCTGCCGAAGCTCGCATACCAAATTGTGTGCCTGCCAGATAGACAGCATCGGCACCATAATGTAGTGCCATATGCAGTCTTTCCATATCTCCGGCAGGGGATAAAAGTTCGGGTCGTTTTAGTGTCATATTATTCCTTTATTGTGCGCTATAGTCTTGAGTTGCAACAAACGCGCCGTGGTCTCCCGCATTTGTGAAGAACTCATGCTGTTTAGTTGCCACGTTTAGTGCATAGTAGTAGTATCCGCTTGAAATCGGATTTAATGCCGCTTCAATCGATGCCATACCTGGGTTTGCAATCGGTGATGGAGGCAAGCCCGCATACATATAAGTGTTATACGGTGAATCAATCAATAGATGTTCGTTTAGAACTTGAGGCACACGCTCAGGTAACATATATTGAATTGTTGCGTCGATTTCGAGTTTCATTCCTGCATTCAGTCTGTTGTAGATGACAGAAGAAATCGAGTGACGGTCCTCAGATGTCGCTTCTTTTTCAATCATAGATGCGATAGTGATTAGTTGGTGAACCGTTAAGCCTTTTCTCTCTGCATCGCTTATCATTTCAGCCGTAAATCTGTAGTAGAAGTTATACAGCATCTTATTCAAAATGCTATAGGGGCTTTCACCCTCATAAAATTCGTAGGTGTCGGGGAATAAAAGTCCCTCAAGTCTTTCGGGTTGTCCAAGTTTAGCATCGTCTATAAAACTATAGCTAAACGTACTGTTTGCCGCTGATTCATATAGGTCAGCCGCATCACAAATATTGTTTTCTTCCAGAAGATTGAACATTTCTTCCATGGTATAACCCTCTGGGAAAGTTATCTTTGTTGTAACTTGAGAGGGGCTACCAGTGGTCATTTTTTTAACTATCGCACGGTAGTCAAAAACCGTACTTAGCTCAAAAGTACCTGGGTCAATTTGTATATCTGCGGAGGAAAATTGAGAATATAGCTTAAATAAGAACTCATATTCAATAATTCCGGCATTTTTTAGTTGTTCTGCCACATAGTCCATGTCAGCAGAGGGCAATAGCACAAGTTGTGTTGTGCCGTCAGCGTTTTCTATTTCCACTTCTTTTTCCGTGAAAATTTCCTCAGGCAATGTTACTGTTCCAATAATTTCCTCTTTGTTCAGTGCCAAAACATCTGCCGCACCCATCCAAGCAAGTGCCGCTAAAATAACGCTGACACTTATGACGAAAATTGCATACATAATTCCACCCAGACATCCGACTTTTCCATCACGTCTGAATTTTACAGGCATGTAATCTCTCTCTTCGCCAAACTTAGTTTCGTCGTCGAATTCATCTTCAACTTTTTCAGGAGTTGTTGATGGTTTCGGCGGAGGCGGTGGAGGTGGCGGAGTAACCGATTTCACAGGTGGTGTGCTCGGTTTTGCGCCTGTGTCATTAGTCTTAAGTGGCTGTGTACCGGACTTGGTCGGCGGTGGTGTGCTTGGCTTTGCCGCCGGTGGTTTGCTCTGTGGTGTACTTGGCTTTGCCGCCGACGGTTTGCTCTGTGGATTATTTGGCTTTGCCGCTGGTGGTTTGTTTTGTGGAGTATTTGGCTTAACTGTATTTTGAGCTGGTTTATTCGTCTGCGGTTTTTGTGGCTGTTTAGCTTTTTCGGCTTGACTTTTTGGTGGGTTAGGAGAAGCTGAGTTTGTTTTGCTTGCATCGCTTCCCTTACTATCTTCTTTTTTTAACAGAGTTTCCCAGTCAAAGTCATCAAAAGCCTTGTTTTTATCCGACATTTAGTTGCTCCTTAATGATTTTCAATTGAATGTAACGACTTGCATTTTTTCAGCATAGTATAGCTCAGACAGGGCGAAAAGCGCTACGCCTTGTCGGAGGATAAAACCACTAACCGCCGCACCGGATTTGAAGTGGCTATGCAGTACAATAATAAAATTTTTTTAGTGCGGAGAAAGGGATTACTATGTTTTACGGAAATAATTGCGGTTGCCTTTGGATCGTCGTTATCATCATCGTTCTTTGCTGCTGCTGTGGCGGCGGAACAAACTTCAACAACGGCTGTGGCTGTGACAACGGTTGCTGCTAGTTTGCTGACATAAAACAAATAAAGGCATGTATTCTACTTGAGGGGTTTTTATTAACCCCTCGCATTTTTTTGCAAAAATTATTATTTATCTATGATTTAAAGCACTGTTTTTCAGTCACGACGCAGTTTACACCAAAGTCATGAGCCTCTCTCGGCACTTCGTCCATCAAAAGCTGTTCACGGCAAAGTCCAACAGTGAAAACTGTTCCATGTTTTTCAAGATAGCGGTCGTAATATCCCCCACCTTGACCAAGTCTGTAACAATTTCTATCAAAGCACAGAGCAGGAACAATTATAACATCATTGCCATTAGGTTCGCTTCTTGGGGAATTTTCGGTCGGTTCGGGTATGCCATAAAGTGCACCGTCAACCATATTTCCCTCGGCTAAGGCAAATACCATAATTCCATCGCCCAATACTATTGGAAGATAGACATTTTTTCCATCTTTCATTGCGTGGTGAATAAATTTAATAGTATCCGCCTCGCCTTTTACGCTAAAATATGCAAAAATATTTTTTGCATCTTTATACTCAGGCAGTGAAATGAGGTTTTCAAAAATCCCCTCGTCACTAACCGCTCTGTATTCGACATCCATATTTCTGATGTCGGCTCTAACTTTTTTTCTAAGTGCTACTTTATCCATATTGTCAGCTCCTAAAAATTTCAATTACATTTTTATAAATATCTTGGTGTATGTCCTCAATACTTCTCATCTTGTTGTCTGCTAGGCAATCAATTTTTGTCCAACCGAAATACTCACACGCATGAAGTCCAGCTTCTGTACACTGCCTTAAATAATCGGCGGCAGTTTCATGAATATCGGCTGTTGTATTTGTCTCTTTTTCACGCTCTCGCATGTGTTTTAGGGACACTTCTGCATCAATCGAGAGATATAAAACTTTAGTCGGTTTTGGTAGACCAAGTTTACCAAACTCAAAATCATACAACCAGTCAAAATACGCTTCTCTTTCCACTCGGCTGAGCTTACCGCCTTGATGTACGGCATTCGAGGTCGTGTAGCGGTCACTTAAAACCGCACCTCCGTCTTGATAGTATTTCCCCCAATCGGTTTTAAATGAGGCATATCTGTCAACAGAATAAAAACTTGATGCGGCAAATGCGTTTACGTCCTCGGGTTTTTTCCCGAACTCACCGCCAAGGTATAACCTTACAAGCGCTGAGGATTCGTTTTGATACCTCGGGAAAACAAGTGTTTCGAAAATACACTTTTCATCCGTTAGACGTTCTTTTAATTTTTTGTACTGAGTGGATTTTCCGCTACCGTCTATCCCCTCTAATACTACCAACTTTCCGCTCATTTCATCCACCTTTCATTCTCTGCCCAGTGACAGCAACGAGAAATAAAGGCAGTTTTATCATGCGTTTTATGCGCTTTGGCTCTTTTAAAAGTCTGTAAAACCATTCAAGCCCAAGTTTTTGAAAAGTCACAGGCGCTCTTTTAACTTCGCCGGCGAACACGTCAAGGCTTCCGCCAAGACCTGCCATCAATCCGACATTGAGTTTACCTGCATTTTTTTGCATCCAAAGTTCTTGTTTTGGTGCACCGAGGCAAACAAGCAATAAGTCGGGTTTTGTTTCGTTAATCCTATTTATTATATCTGTATCATCGGTAAAATAGCCATCTTGTGTTCCTGCTATGACCAAACCGGCAAATCTACTTTTAAGGTTTTCCGCTGCCTTTTCCGCAACTGTTGGTTTTGCTCCAAACAAGAAAACGCTCATATTTCTCTCCGCCATTTTTTCCATCAAAGCTTGAGCAAAATCTATTCCCGGTAATTTTGATTTCAGCGGTCTATTTAAAATTTTCGCTCCATAAATCACCCCTATGCCATCCGCAAGCACAAGTTTTGCCTCCATAACCGCATCATTTAACGCAGGATTTTCGCGGCAAAGCATTACTATCTCTGGATTAGGGGTCACAACAAAGCCACAGCTTTTATCAGTTATCATTACGAGCGCACGGTCGACAGCCTCATCTAAATCAATGCTGTCAAAACCCACTCCAAGCACATCCGTCCTCATGTTGCCTCCGTTTTAGTTTACATATATTTATACATTATACAGTTATAACACAAATAGAGAATTTTATCAAGGCAAATAGAGCAAGCTTAATATTTTATTTAGAATTTTATTGATATTTCAAAATCTAAAAAATCAAGCCCCACTTATCAGCAGGGCTTAATAAAAATCTTAAATTAGGGATTAAATGAGTAGTTTGGTGCTTCTTTTGTAATATAGATATCATGTGGATGACTTTCTTTAAGTCCAGCCGCTGTAATTCTTACAAAGCGACTTTCTTTTCTAAGTTTTTCAATATTTTCAGAACCACAATATCCCATACCCGAACGCAAACCACCGAGCATTTGGTAAATAGTCTCAGAAAGTGCGCCCTTAAACGGAACACGACCCTCAACACCCTCGGGAACAAGTTTTTTGTTATTTTGTTGGAAATATCTATCTTTCGAGCCTTTTGCCATCGCGCCAAGGCTTCCCATGCCTCTGTAAACTTTAAACTGACGACCTTGGTAAATTTCACTATCTCCAGGGCTCTCCTCGCAACCGGCAAGCATAGAGCCAAGCATGACAACACATCCACCGGCAGCAATAGCTTTTACGATATCGCCTGAATATTTAACACCACCATCGGCAATAATTGGAATATTATATTTATCTGCCATTTCAGCACATTCCAAAATTGCAGTAATTTGAGGCACACCAATACCAGCAACAACACGAGTTGTGCAGATAGAGCCAGGTCCAATTCCGACCTTAACCGCATCAACACCGCGCTCGATAAGCGCTTTTGTAGCCTCACAAGTTGCGACATTACCCGCAATCAAGTCGATATGTGGGAATTTATTCTTAACTTTATCAATCGCAAGCATGATATTGTTTGAATGTCCGTGCGCACTATCAAGTACCAACACGTCAACACCTGCGTCAACCAGCGCACCCGCTCTATCCAAAACATCCGCAGTAGCTCCGATAGCCGCAGCGCAAAGAAGTCTACCAGAAGCATCCTTTGCTGAGTTGGGGTAAGTTAGTGCTTTTTCAATATCTTTGATTGTGATTAAACCTTTTAATTTGAAGTTTTCATCAACAATTGGAAGCTTCTCAATTTTATTCTTGTGTAGAATTAGCTTAGCTTCTTCAAGAGTTGTACCCTCTTTTCCTGTGACAAGTCTTTCCTTAGTCATAACGTCGTCAATTTTACGAGTTAGGTCCTCTTCAAATTTCATATCACGGTTTGTGATGATACCGATAAGCTTATTATCGTCGTCAATAACAGGAACACCTGATATCTTAAACTTTGCCATCAACGCCTCAGCATCTTGAAGAGTGTTTTGCTTTTGTAGTGAGAATGGATTTGTGATAACTCCATTTTCAGAACGCTTTACAACGTCAACTTGTTCGACTTGCTCTTCGATAGTCATATTCTTGTGGATGACACCCAAGCCGCCCTCACGAGCCATCGCAACTGCCATTTTATGCTCTGTAACTGTGTCCATTGCAGAGCTGATGAGAGGCATATTGAGCCTAATTTTGTTTGTCAGACGAGTACTCACGTCTATCTCAGCCGGTAGGACATTACTTTCCGCAGGGACAAGCAGAATGTCATCAAAAGTCAATCCTTCTGCCATGAAACGATGAGCATATTTGTTACTAATCTCCATATTACACCTCACATAAATATATATTTTTACTATTCTACTATTCTAGTTGCATGATGTCAAGATAAATTTGCTATATTTCGACATCAATTTTTTCATCCATCTAAGACGTATTTTTGTACGCGAGTGGTGGACACTTCAAGCATTTCCGCCACTTCTCGCATAATAGAATATGTACTGTTGAGCAAGTCCTGCATATTCCCCAAAGCTCTTAGGGTCGAAATCTGTCGGAAAATGCTCTTTCAGCGCCCTCTTCATCCAAACGTCAACAGGGAATGCCTCCATCTTATGCAGTCCGAAAAGTATAAAACAATTTGCAACCTTTTCGCCCACACCTTTAATTTTCCTCGCCGACTTTAATGCCTCTGCATGGCTTTGTTTGCACATCAAGTCAAAATCAGCCTCACCCGTCACAACCGCCCTCGACGCCGAGATTATATAGTCCGCCCTGTATCCCGCTCTCAGGGGCGCAAGGTCAGAAACTTCAAGTTTTGCAATTGTTTCTGCCGTCGGAAAACTGTAGTATTTTTCACCCTCATATAATATTTCGTCACCGAATTCACGGCAAAGCGTGTCGACAATTTTTTTAATGCGTGGAATGTTGTTACATTGTGAAATAATAAAGCTACACAATGCCTCCCACATATCTTGGCGCAATATCCTAATTCCCCAGCCGAAATTCATGCAAGTTTCCATATACTCACTGACGGCAAAACCCTCAGATAATTTCACATAATCCGCATCGAGGTCGAAATATTTTTTCCAGAGTTCCATATCCTCTTCGAGGGCATCAATTAAAATTTCATTTCCGCTTTTTACAAGCTTAACCGCCCTGCCATGGGCGACACCTATATATTCATCACTTGCATTGCTGTTCCATCTAAAGCACTGACCGCACTCAAAAGTTTTAATAATATCCATTTCTGCGGACGTGCAAAGCAAGCGCATGTTTTTATTCTTCAACATCTCAGCTCCTTTACTTTATTATAGACCCCTTTTTATTTTTCTTCAAGCAAAATTATTTTTTTGCACATATTGTATTCATTTAGTCAATGTGTATATGTAAATTTATACAAAATTTAACAAAACTGTTGTAAACTAAGTCATAAAGTGATACTATTAAGTTAATAATTCGTGAACAAGCTTATCGTATAATAAAGTTTAAGCCTAAAAATTTAAACCTAAATACAGCTTTTACTGCTAACTATATTTCATCAACGCAATTTCCAATTAATTTGGAAGTTTTTTGATGTAGTAACAGCAAATCCGTGTATGTAGATTTATCTGCCTATGCGGATTTTTTTATCAAAATTAGGGGGTTAACCATATATGTTTATACTTTTGTTCCTCATGTGGATAATTCTAAACGGCAGAATAACGCTTGAAATTTGTCTATTCGGACTCGTTTTTTCGGGCGTGATTTACTACTTTATGTGCAAGCATTTAGAGCATAAATCAAATGAGTTTAAGCTTTTAAAGAACTTTTTGCGCATAATAAAATACCTAGCCGTATTAACGCGAGAGATAGCACTTTCAAGCTATGCGGTTATGAAATTAATCGTCAACCGTGATGAGGAAATCCAGCCCCAAATTGTCTTTTTCAGAGTGCCTTTAAAGCACAATTTCACCAAAACAATTCTCGCAAATTCCATCACGCTCACACCCGGAACTATTACAGTTAATATTGTCGACGATATTTTTTGTGTCCACGCTTTGGATTACACTTTGGCGGAGGATTTTGAAAACTCAATTTTCATCAAACTTCTAAAGGAAATGGAGGATAAGCTCGATGCTTGATTATTTATACAATATATTATTCTCCGGTGCGCTTATCTATCTATCGCTTTTACTTTTCCCCTACTTGTTCCGCTCCGTAGTTGGGCCGAACTTTTTTGATAGAATTTTGAGCATAAACAGTATTAGTACAATAATTATAATGCTGATTTGCATTTTATCGGTCACGCAAAGCGAGCAGTATATCGTCGATGTCGCATTGATATATGCTATGCTCGGGTTTGTCACTATTGTTATCGTTTCAAAGGCATATTTGCGCAGTCATAAAAGAGACAGGTCGCACGACTTTGAAAACATAACAGAAGTTGAAGGAGGCGACCAACATGATTAGGTTCATTTTCAGCGCAATTTTCATGCTATTGGGGCTTGCAATTTTCACTATCGCTGTCATAGGAAATTTTAAATATAGCCATGTCTTAAATCGTATGCAAGTTTCAGCAATCGCCGATACCTTAGGCGCAACATTTGTGGTTTTATCGCTGATAATAGCCAACGGCTTTGATATTTTGGGCATAAAACTTATCATGACAATAGCTTTCATGTGGTTTGTAAATCCTGTTTCTTCGCACTTCCTCGCAAAAGCCGAAATTATATCAGACGATAAAATTTCCGAGAAATGTGAGGTGAGAAAAAATGATAGTGTTTGAAACTGTTTTGCTGTCGTTTTTGCTCGTCTGCGCTATTGCCGTATCTCTGACTAAAAACTTGCTGTCCACTGTCATAATTTTTATGTCATACAGCTTAGTTGTCAGCATACTTTGGCTTATTTTACGCTCGCCCGACCTTGCAATTACAGAGGCAGCCGTCGGCGCTGGTGTTACGAGTACGCTTTTCTTTATTACCCTCCAGAATATCAACAGACTAAAAGAAGAAGGGGAGGTCATAGACGATGAAGAAGAAACTGAGTGAGATTTTTGAAGATTTTGCCGATGGAAATATGACGATAACGACAAAAAGCAAACCAAAAGTTCCACGACGTGAGACAAGCCACCACGAGGAAACACCCCACGAAAGATATGAGCAATGGCATGTCACAAAGGCTTCTGCTTTTTTCTCTTCTGTATATAAAGTTGCAAGTTTTATCATTTGCTTTCTTGTTGTCGTGGTTTTGCTTATAACCGTTTCATTCTTGCCTGAATTCGGAAATCCCGATAACCCTGTAAACAACGAAGTCAGCGAGAGGTATTTGGAAAAAGGGCTTGAGGAAACAGGCGCTGTCAATGTTGTCGCCGGTATGATTTTGGATTATCGTGCGTTCGACACCTTTGGCGAAAGTGCAGTTTTGTTCACGGCTTCCGCTTGCGTTTGGATGCTTCTTCGTGGCGAAAAAAAAGAAAAACACATAGTACCCGACGAAAACTATAGACACATGCCCAGAGACCCAATCGTTAAAAATATAGCGAAGTATGTCATCCCCTTTATACTCCTTTTTGGAATTTACCTTGTTATGAACGGCCACCTCTCCCCCGGTGGAGGATTTTCCGGTGGCGCAGTTATGGGTGCGGCTTTAATTTTATACTCCTCCGCCTACGGCTATAAAACTATTCATACGGTCATCACCGAAAAGCTAATCAAGCGTGTAACTTTTTTCTCTTTGGCTTTTTACGCCGTCGCAAAGGGCTATTCTTTCTTCACAGGCGCACACCATATTCCAACAGGAATACCACTAGGCGAAGCAGGCGATATTTTATCGGCTGGATTGATTTTACCGCTTAATATCTGCGTAGGGCTTATAGTCACATGCACGATTTACAGTTTCTATTCACTGTTTTCAAAGGGGGGCGTGTAATGGGACCAAATATACTCAGCAACTATTACGAAACTGTCGCCATGATTTTATTCGGAATTGGATTTACAAATCTTCTTTTGCAAAAAAACCTTATAAAAAAGGTAATTGGTCTTAATATCATGGACGGCGCTGTTTACCTCTTTTTGGCGGCTAAAGGCTATATAGAATCACGTCTTGCGCCGATTATAGTCAACGGCGTGACCGATGCCGAGGTTTATGTTAACCCCATCCCAAGCGGACTGATTTTGACAGGTATTGTCGTTTCGGTTTCTATAACTGCGGTTTCACTGTCGCTAATTCAAAAATTATATAAAACCTATCACACTTTAGACTTAGACGAAATTTTAATCAAAGTCAGCAAGGAGGTACATTAATCGTGCCTTTTGTAGCTAATTTTCCGTTTTTCTGCATATTATTTACCATGGCTGGCGGTATCGTAAGCAGTATTTTAAAAGGCAAAAAAGCCTTTTACCTAAATGTTTTCGTCAGCCTAGCCTGTACATTGATGAGTCTTTCACTGCTCATTTATTTGAATTATTATCCTCAGCAATTTTACTACATGATGGGTCATTTCCCTGCACCATGGGGAAATGAAATCAGTTTCGGCCCTCTCGAGGCGCTGATTGCTACAGTTTTGAGCACAGTCATGCTCTTAATCGTCATCAGTGAGCGCAGTAGAATATTTTTCAATGTCAAACCAAAAAAAGTTAACCTTTTTTATTTGATGATGAACCTTTTGCTGTCCAGCCTTTTTGCATTGACTTACACAAATGATTTATTCACAGCCTATGTTTTTATTGAAATCAACACGCTTTGTGCCTGTGGTCTTATAGTCGCAAAGGAAAACGGAAAAACCGTCGGTGTTGCGATAAAATATCTGCTGATGAGTCTTTTGGGTTCTGGTCTTTACCTTGTTTCAATCATTTTGCTTTACGACCTCACAGGGCATCTTTTGCTCCCAAATGTGCATAATTCACTGGAAGAGCTCGTTGCCTCAGGTGCATATTCTCAGCCAATCACGATGATTGCAGGACTTATGGCGGTTGGTATCGCAATTAAAAGTGCGCTTTTCCCTTTCCACACATGGATGAGCCAAACATATAACAGCGCCATGAATGGCGTAAACGCAATTTCTTCGGGGCTTGTCGTTAAAGGCTATGTCATTTTGCTGATTAAGATTTTTTATGAGGTTTTCGGGTTAGACTTGGTTCATGAACTAAACATTGCCAATGTTTTGCTTATTTTCGGTACACTGGCAATTATTATTGGTAGTATTGACGCACTGCGTGAGCAAAACATCAAGCGCATTTTGGCTTATTCCTCTGTCGGACAAATGGGTTATATTTATGTCGGCATCGGACTTGCGACCACCGATGGTATGCTTGCCGCTTGCTTCGTCATCATTTCCCACAGCCTCACAAAATCCATGATGTTTTTGGCTTGTGAGGGGCTTATGCTCTCCTCGTATAACAGCAAATATATCAGTATTCTAAAGGGTTCAGCCTATAGAAATCCGCTCTCGGCTTTGGCTTTAACGGTCGGAGCACTTTCAATCGTCGGCATACCGCTTTTCCCCGGTTTTGTGTCTAAGTATTTACTGGCACTCGCCGCAATCGAAGACGGGGCTTTCACATGGGTTGTCTTGGGCGCAATCGCATTTAGTACGGTCATGAATGCTGTATATTTTTTCAGAATTATCATGTCGATTTACACCAAAGACGAGGCGCACGCTGTCCGCTATAAAAATGACAAAAACTATTCCTTTGCACTAAGTATTTTTATAGTATTAAACATCTCTCTCGGTATTTTATACGAGCCAATAATAGAAATTATAAACAAAGGACTTTCTGTCTTATAAGGGGTGAGAACACTGCTCAGCTTAATAACCGTAAGTTTGCCAATAATCACAGGTATAATGCTGATTTTCATGAAAACCCGTGCAAAAAAACAGGTTAATAACTTCACATTATTCATATTGCTTTCAGCTTTGGCACTTACATTTTTCAATAATTTTATTTTCCCAAATGTTGAAATCACATTTCTAAGGCTTGCCGGTGGCATAAACCTCGCCTTTAAAGCAGACTCAATCGCCATTCTTTTCTCAACGCTTGCGGTTGCAATTTGGCTTTTAGTCGGCATCTACTCCTTTGAATATATGACGCACAGTATAGAGGAAAAACGCTTTTTCGCCTTTTATCTAATAACTCTCGGGGCGGTTTTGGGTGTGTGTTATTCCGCTAACCTCGTTACAATGTATATGTTTTTCGAGCTTGCCTCGCTGTCCTCATATGCACTGGTCATTCACGAGAGAAAAACAGAGAGCTTACTTGCAGGCAGAAAATTTATTTACTACTCAATTTTCGGTGCATCTCTGGGTTTAATCTACATCATTTACACCTATATGTATGCTCAAAGCCCTGAGTTTACCATCGGTGGTTTAGCCGAATTTGCGGAGCTGTCTGACCACAGCGACATAATTTTCCTAACATTTTTAGCGGTAGTTGGTTTTGGTTGCAAGGCAGGACTTTTCCCTCTGCACAGTTGGCTACCAACCGCGCATCCAGTCGCACCTGCACCTGCAAGTGCAATTTTGTCGGGGCTTATCACAAAGGCTGGCGTTATCGCTATAATCCGAGTGATTTACTACTCAACAGGTAGCGAAATCCTCGCAGACACTTGGGCGCAATATGCCCTGATTGGACTTTCACTTTTAACAATTTTGATGGGTTCATCTCTTGCTTTTAGGGAAAAAGTTTTGAAAAAACGGCTTGCGTATTCCTCAGTCAGTCAAGTTTCATACGTACTTTTGGGACTTTTTTTACTGAATGAAACCGCTTTTTCGGGCGCATTGTTACAATCTGTTTTTCACGCTTTGGCGAAAAACCTACTCTTCATTTCAGTCGGTGCGATTATTTTCAAAACAGGAATTTCCCGAGCCGACGAGGTCGAGGGCTTGGGCAGTTCAGCGCCTGACAGTTTCGCCTTTTTCGCTTTGGGTTCGCTCTCCCTTGTTGGAATTCCTCTCACAGCCGGTTTTGTAAGCAAATGGGAACTTGCGCAAGGCGCTTTAGAATTTGGCACAGTCGGACTTGTTGCCGTTTCTGTGGTAATCATCTCAGCTATGCTGACCGCTGCATACCTTTTTCCAATAGTAATGAGTGCGTTTTTCAGCCCAAATCAATCGGCAATTAACGGCGAAAAACGTCTGAATAAAACCATGTTCGCCCCTATGTTTTGTCTATGTGTCGGCATAATATTTTTCGGAATTTATGCTGTACCTCTCGCGAATTTTGTCGAGAACATAGCAAAATCACTCGGCATTTAAGGAGGTATTTTTATGAGTTCTTTAATATTACTTCCTATTGTCGCCGCCATTATTTTCGGCATATTGATAAACGACATGAAAGAAAATTCCGACAAGGAAATCAACCGCCGAGCAATACTCTACACCTCTATAAGCTCCGCATTGGTTTTGTCCACACTTTATCTTTGTTACGGCGAAACCTTAACACTGCTCCGCTTTAATGATACATTAAGCCTCAGTTTTTCTGTTGACGGTTTAGGTGTGATTTTCTCTGCATTAGTCAGTATTTTATGGCCTTTTGCCGTAGTTTATGCCACAAAATATATGGGACACGAGGGAAAAGTCCGCAAGTTTTTTGCAAGCTACACCATGACATTTGGCATAGTCATCGGCATCGCCCTCAGCGGAAATATGCTCACAATGTACCTATTTTACGAGGCACTTTCCTTTGTAACTCTTCCGCTAGTTTCAATTCACGATAATGCAAGAGACCGATATGCGGGTAAAATTTATATCTTTTATGCAGTCAGCGGTGCGGCGATTTCATTCATGGGCATGATGGTTTATATGTTCTATGTAGGAACATGGGACTTCAATATGTTTGCTTCACTGAACATCGCTCCCGAGGACAATTTGTATATTGCATATATTTTGATGTTCATTGGATTTTCTGTAAAAGCCGGCATTTTTCCTTTTCACCGTTGGCTTATCGCCGCCGGTGTCGCACCAACTCCCGTAACGGCACTGCTCCATGCGGTTGCTGTTGTTAAATCAGGTGTTTTTGCAACCATGCGTGTGACTTATTTTCTATTTGACCCAGAATATTTAAACGGCAGTTTTGCACAATATGCAACCATGACGATGGCAATTGTGACTATAATTTTTGGCTCAACAATGGCAATGAAAAACAAACATTTAAAGCGCAGATTTGCCTATTCAACAGTCAGTCAGCTGTCGTATATCCTCTTGGGCGTGACTGCAATGTCCTCTTTGGGACTGAGCGCTGCACTGCTACAAATGATTTTTCACGCATTTATAAAAATCGTAATTTTCTACACAGCAGGCAACATCTTGTACGCAAATCATAAAGAATTTGCCCGTGAAATTGAGGGTTTCGGCATGAAAATGAAGGCAACTTTCATTTGCTTCACCATAAGCAGTTTTGCTCTTATCGGAATACCGCCTTTCGGTGGATTTATCGCAAAATTTTCCCTAGCGCAGAGCGTTATCGCCTCCGTAAATGACGGCATGGGTTTTTTTGCAGTGTCAGCACTTATGGTTTCCGCACTCATGACCGCCATGTACTTGCTTCAAATTGTCGCAATATCCTTTTTACCGCAACGCGGTTTGGATATTTCACATCTACCCGAGGTTAAAGAAGCACCGAAAGAAATGGTCGTACCCTTGATATGCTTGACATCTATAATGATTCTTTTATCGCTGTTTAGCGCAGATTTACTTGCTTTTATCGAACTTCTTTTGACAGGGGGTTTTAACGCATGAACATAAATTTTCTAGGTGGAATTTCAATCATAATTCTACTTTTACTCGGATTTTCAACAGCATTTTTTAAAAATCGAAAAACTTTAAACCATTTAGCCTATGCCTCAACTGTCTCAATTACCGCTGTTATGATTTACTGTCTTGTGAATTTCAGCACAAATGCAAGCGCATTTTCTCTGCCATTTTTCGGTTCAATTGGCATAAATTTTTGCTTAAATGAGTTCGGCGCTGTATTTTCCCTCATAAGCTGTGCATTGTTTGCCGTGAGCTTTTTGGTGGCAGAAAATCAGTTTCCCACAAAAACAAAACTCACCAGATTTTACAGCTCAACTTTAATAATTTTCGCCTCTGTTTTGGGCGTATTCTTCGCCGACGATTTATTCACATTATTCATATTTTTTGAGATAATGTCCATGGCATCATACTTGTGGGTCATACAAAATGGCGGTGAGAACGCAACATTAGCTGGCAAAAAATATCTCGCCTACGCTGTCGGTGGTGGACTGGTTTTGCTCACAGGTATTATCATTTTGGCATTTTTAACGGGCGATTTGACAATAAAAACTCTGCCAAAAAACACAGCAGAGCTCATGCATAACCCTTTGCTCTATATCTCCGGTGTACTGATGTTCATAGGATTTGGCACTAAAGCGGGGCTGTTTTTGTTAAATGATTGGCTATCGCCAAGCTATACCCAATCACCAACACCGACAACGGCACTTTTCTCTGGAATTTTGTCTAAAACAGGTGTTTATGGCGGAATTATTGTCGTGGTTAACATTTTTTCCGAAAGTGAAATTTTCATTTTAGTTGCATTAATTTTTTCCATTTTGACTATGCTCACAGGGGCTATTTATGCCTTCGCAAGCAAGAATTTAATCCAAACTATAGCATATTCCTCAATTTCACAGATTGGCTTTATCTTCTGGGGAATTTCGCTCACTGCTTTGATGGAGGACCACAATTTATATGCCGCACTCGGAACAGTTTTCCACACAGTAAATCACAGTTTTATAAAACTTTCACTTTTCTGTCTGTGCTCTGTAATTTTCAAAGCCTGTCGCTCAGAGGATTTGAACAGGATAAAAGGCTTTGGCCGGAATAAACCATGGCTTAAATTTGTGTTTGCTGTATCGGCGCTCGCCCTTGCCGGAATACCACTTTTCAGTGGATATGTGAGCAAAACTCTACTGCACGAAGCAATGGTTGAGCTTATTCACATAGTTCCCGATGGAGCTATTTTGCTTACTGTTTTTGAATGGCTTTTCTTGCTTTCGGGTGGATTTACTTTTGCATATATGCTAAAACTTTATATCTGCATTTTTGTCCGACGGGGATATGGAGAGCAGTGTTCAAACTCTTATATAAGCTCAAAAGCGAAAGTCGCTTTGACTCTTGTGACGCTTTTTATGCTCGCTCTCGGCATTGCACCAAACTTCATCTTTGCCAAAATCGGAGAATTTACTGCCGAATTTTTAGGCGCACATTATGACCACGAAATTCATTATTTCACAAGGGCAAATTTGCAAGGCTCTGCAATTTCCATCGCTTTGGGACTGCTTTTATACTTCGGAGTTGCCGAGAAAAGCGTTGCTGACAAAACAAAAGCATATCGCGACTTTTCCCTCTGTGAGCAGACCGTTGAAAAGCGATTATATATTCCGATTGCAAAAAAATTGGGGCTGATTTTTTCAGTCATTCTCAGGCTTTTTGATATAATTACGGATATTGTAATTGTCGTTTTAAACAGGTTGTTTTTCAAATCCGTCAAAATTCCAAAATCATTTATGCAAGGTGATGAAAAAAATCCCGACCATATTTCGGACGGAATTCAAATCAGTTATTCACTTTCATACAGTTTGCTATTATTTGGACTTGGACTTTTGTTCACCCTGTTATACTTGCTTACTTTGGGTTCAAACTAATGAAAAAGCTGTTGCGATTGCAACAGCTTTCAGTTTGCAGACAAAAGTAAATTTTCCGATTTTCGGAAGGAGTGGGAGTGTGAGGGCGAACCATTAGGGTTTGCCTTCACGTTGAAATAACCTGCGTCCGCAGACGCATATTTTGTGAATTTCATACAAAATTCTATGATAAAATAAAGAATTCAGAAAATGCCATCGCAAGGCGATGGAGCGAAGCTTGGGGAACAAAAAGGCTCGCAAGTCTTTTTGTCTTCAAGCTGAAAGCTGTTGCGATTGCAACAGCTTTTTCTATAAAGAGGTTTTTCCAATAAAATTATTGATTAACCGAAGTATCTATCGTGTAGTGCCTTAAATGCTCTACCGTGGCGAGCTTCGTCTTTAGCCATTTCATGAACTGTGTCATGGATAGCATCAAGATTTTGTGCTTTTGCCAATTTTGCAAGCTCAAATTTACCGAGTGTTGCGCCATTTTCAGCTTCAAAACGCATTTCTAGGTTTTTCTTTGTTGAGTCAGTGATAACTTCGCCTAGAAGCTCTGCAAATTTTGCTGCATGTTCTGCTTCTTCGTAAGCTGCTTTTTCCCAATATGCGCCGATTTCGGGATAACCTTCACGGAAAGCAACGCGAGCCATTGCTAGGTACATACCAACTTCTGTGCACTCACCAGTAAAGTTGTCACGAAGTCCAGCTAGGATTTCAGGGTCAACACCTTGAGCAATGCCGACAACATGTTCTGTAGCCCAAGTCATATCGCCTGTTAGTTCTTTAAATTTATCAGCAGTTGCCTTACATACTGGGCAAGCCTCAGGAGCACTGTCTCCTTCATGAACATAACCGCATACTAGACATGTGAACTTTTTCATAATAATTTCCTCCAAATTTTTAATTAATTTTATAAGTTGGCTTTGTTCTTAAAGCCTTGTTTTAATTAGTTAATTTTTAACTTGAATAAATATTATCATACTTTACCAATTTTGTCAACTATAAAAATGTTATATTTTTCTATCAAATTTTCCTAGTGTTTTTCAGCATTTCAACGGTAGTTTCTCCTAACGAAGCATAGCCGCCACTGCTGTACCCAGTAAAGTTGCGTTGTCCGCAAAGCAAATATCAAAATAGCGTTTTTTCTTATCGATTGTGAACACTTTGTTGTAATGTTTAAATCGCTCTAGGAACACTCCCGAGTATCGAATGACAGAGCCATCAGCCAAAAGGCACACAGGCTCTTGCGGATTTTTTCCGCTATCCGCTTTTTCCATTATCGCCGTAATACTTACGCAAGTTAATGCCGCCGCACGGTCTAGTATTAACGAAAATAGCTCTTTCATACTCTCTCTAGCATTTTTATTTTCTCCACAAAGCACGTCAATTCTGCTTTGAGAATACTCCTCGTCCAAAAATACGGAAATATCCTCCGCTGTAATCTCGGACAATTCTTTGATTTTTTCTGCCATTTCATCGTCAAAGCATCCGTTTAGACCAGCGACTTTGAGGTATAGGAGCGCCAAATCACCCTGATATGCGCCTGATGCAATTTTCTCAAAATGATGCTCCGTAGGCACAGCAGTTTTGTCTATGAAAACTCTGTCTATGTCGCCTAGTGGCACGCCTGAAAATCCGCCTGACTCTATATTAATTATAGTTTTACCCGTTTTTTGTCTCAAAAATTCACTTTTCAAAACATTTTCGCATTTTTCAGAATAGCAACTATTTGTTCCTGTTCCCAAAATATAGCCTATATAGTCACTGAAAACACGGCCTTTTTGCGTAACTTTTGCACTGAGCATAGCCGATGCAGTGTCGTTTATAACTGAAATTGTATGGTCATTTTTTAGATTTTTGCGAGCTAGTGCCGCTCTAAGTTCATCGCCAATAATTTTATTTGGAGCATCCGGCACTTCAATCTCTTTATTAAATAGCAAAATTTTACCGTCGCAGTTTGGCAAAATTTCGCAAGGAAAAGAAAAGCATAAGCCAATGTCACTGCTTTTATCAATCACAGGTAGCAAATAATCCACCACTAAATCAAAAAACTCCTCTGTCGAAACAGCGCCATCTCTACCGGGGGTGGGGTATTTTTCTATGTAGAGTATATTTGTTTCAAAATTTTCGTCAAGCTCCACCAGTGCAACACGTAAATTCGTGCCACCGATATCTAGCGCAATTACTGTTTTTCCGCTTTCAAGCTCTTTATCTGCGCTCAAATATGTTGGAATCATCCTAAGCGACACAGGCTTGTCACCCAATCCTGCTGTCATGTCGGCAATAAAATCATCACAAAGCCCCTGTAATTGTTCCTCGCATATCAATGCCTTGTGTTCTGCCATAAAAGTTCTGATGTCTTTCATAAGTTGCCCTCCTTAAATAATTCAATAATGATGTAAAGGTCAAAACGGACACAGCTTTGCCGTGCCCGTTATTTTGTTAATTATCCAATTGTTTTAACGTCAAACCAAAGTTCGTCCATTTTCTGCGTTGCCTCTTGTGGAAGCATTAGGAAAGATTCTGATTTTGCAAGCACATCTTCTGATGGGTATGCAACTTCACTTGAAGCAACAGCCTCATCCATGTGGTTTTTAGCCTCAGAAATAGGTGTTGAATATCCTAGATATTCAAGGTTTTGACCGCTAATTTCGGGGTCGCATAGGAAGTTTATATAAGCTTCCGCTGCATCTTTGTTTTGACTGCTTGTGGGAATGCACATAGCGTCGATGAACATATTGAAGCCCTCTTCAGGGTGGAAGAATGCAAGACTTGGGTTATCTTCTACCATGTATAGGTAGTCGCCTGCATAGTATGGCGCAATATAAGCTTCGCCACGAATCATTTTGTCAAAAATTTGATCCATAACGTATTGTTGAATTAGAGGTTTTTGCTCTTTTAGTTTTTCAGCAGCTGCTTCAAGCTCCACTGGGTCTTCTGAGTTTAGGCTTTGACCTAGAAGTGATTGTGCGATTGCAAAGCTATCACGTGGATTGTCAAATGTTAGGATTTTACCTTCGTATTTTTCGTTCCACATCAAATCCCAGCTTCCGATATCAGCCTCGTCAACAAACTCTGTGTTGTAGATAACGCCGACAGTTCCCCATGTGTATGGTACGGAAAACTTATTTTCTGGGTCATATTCTGTGTTTTTGAACGCTTCATCAACATATTGGTAGTTAGGGATATTATCGTAATTAAGCTCTAAAAGCATGTCTTCGGCAATAAGTCTGCCGACCATATAGTCAGATGGAATGATGATATCATAAGATGAACCACCTGTTTTGAGCTTGGTGTACATGCTTTCATTGCTGTCAAATGTCATGTAATTAACTTCAATGCCTGTAGCCTCAGTGAAAGCTTTGTTAACATCAATATAGCCGTCTTCGCCTGTTGATATATATTGTCCCCAGTTGTAGACATTGATGGTAACAGGCTCGTCTCCGCCTGTTGCTTCTGGTGCTGTAGACTCTGTTGATGGCTCAGTTCCGCCACCGCCACATGCCGCAAGTGATACTAGCATTGCGCTTGATAGAATTCCTGTAAGTATTTTTTTCATTATCTTCTCCTTTTAAACCGTTTTTGATTACTTACTGTATTTTCCTCGACATTTTATGTCGATTATCGTCTTTAGCCTGTAAAATATTCATCACACTCATAACAAGTATGATAGAAATAAATAACAGGGTGAAAAGAGCGTAAAGCTCAGGGTCTAGCGGTTTTTTGACATAGTTATAAATCTCAACCGGCAATGTTACAAACTCAGGTCCGTAAACAAAATAGCTGATTACAAAATCATCAAGGCTCATAGTGAAAGCCATAAGCGCACCGGATATAATTCCGGGCATAATTTCATGAATTGTAACTTTGAAAAAAGCCTGTCGGGGAGTACAGCCAAGGTCAAGTGCCGCCTCTGTCAAATGCGTATCCATCTGTGTTAGTTTCGGCATGACAGATAAAATTACATATGGTAAATTAAAGGTTATGTGCGCTATAAGAAGCGTTCCAAAACCTAAAATATACTGATGCTTTAGAAGTGTACCCGCAAAAACGAAAAGCAATGCCATGGATACACCTGTTACGATTTCGGGATTAGTCAGCGGAATATTTGTAAGTCCCATTGCTACACGCTTTGTGCGTTTGCCCATAGAGTGAATTCCAACCGATGCCATTGTGCCCAAAATTGTGGCACAAATAGAGCTTAAAACCGCCAAAATCAGAGAGTTATACAGCAGTGGTAGCAAAAAACTGTCCCTAAAAAGGTCAGAATAGTTGCTTAAAGTAAAACCCTCAAAAACCGCCAAATCCTTACCTGTGTTAAAAGATGCCACAAGCAAAAGTATCATTGGCACGTATAGAAATATCAACACCAGTACGGTGAAAATTCTGTTGAAATTTTTCATATAGTCACAGCGCCTCCCTCGTCGTCAGGGTCGGAGAATCGGTTCATAATCGCAATGCAGACAAATACAATAATCATAAGTGCAAGCGAAAGTGCCGCGCCGAAATTCGGGTTATACGCCGCTTTAAACTGGCTTTCGATAATATCACCGACCAAGGTTGTGCCACTACTACCGAGTTTTTTCGAAATATAAAAAGTACTGATTGCAGGGACAAAAACCATAGTAAAACCAGAGATAATTCCGGGTACGGAAAGTGGCAGAATAACTTTTCTCAAAACTTGAGTTCCGTTACAGCCAAGATCCTGTGCCGCTTCGATAAGGCTTTTATCAATTTTTACAAGCACAGAACATAGCGGAATTATCATGTATGGCAGATAGTTATAAACCATGCCGAGAATAACCGCTCCGTCGTTTCGGACTAGGGGCAGTGGCTCAAATCCGAGCGAAGTTATAAACTGGTTTATAACGCCTGTGTCCTCAAGCATTGCAACCCACGCAAGTGTTCTGAGCAAAAAGCTCATACACATAGGAAGCATGACGAGCATAAGAAGAAATCTATGTTTTGTCGGACTTGAATTTGCGATAAAATATGCGACAGGATAGCCAATAACAAGGCAGATGACAGACGAAACAAACGCAAGCCAAATTGACTTTCCAAAAATCGGCATATAATCAAAAACTCTCAATGCGTTATAAAGCGTGAATTCGCCTGTATATGCATCTGTAAAAGCAAAGTAAAGGACTATTCCAAGTGGAACGATTGTAAAAACCGCCATCCAAATGAAGTACGGAGCAGCCAGAAGCCTACTTTTCATGCTCTGAACCCTCCTCAGAGGATTCATTCTCCTCTCCCGAAGTTGGGTCGGCTATTTCGTCATACTCAGCACTGTAAGAGCTATAGTCGGCATAAAGTCCCGAATATTCACTCTTCTTCATTATGTGTATTTCGTTTGGATATATTTTAAGACCAACAGAAGAACCCTCAGGGCAAAAATCGGTCGTTTGAACAAGCCACTTAAAACCGTCGCAGTCAACAATAGTGTCATAATGAACACCTTTAAATGTAACGCTTGTGACAGTTCCGAAAATGCTCGCACTCTCTGCGTCGACTATGTCGATATCCTCAGGGCGGATAACAACGTCTACAGGCTCGTCTTTTTCAAAGCCCTTATCAACACAGTCAAACTGCCTTTCAAACATCTCTACGAGGCAGTCAGCTCGCATAATGCCATCCAGAATGTTTGATTCACCGATAAAGTCGGCAACAAAAGCATTCTTCGGCTCGTTATAAATCGCCTCGGGCGTTCCGATTTGCTGAATTCGTCCCTTGTCCATGACAACAACTGTATCTGACATGGAAAGAGCTTCTTCTTGGTCGTGTGTTACATAAATAAAAGTAATGCCCAACGCCTGCTGAATACGCTTTAGTTCATTTTGCATGTCTTTACGAAGTCTGAGGTCAAGAGCGCCCAGTGGCTCATCCAAAAGAAGAACCTTGGGTCTGTTCACCAAAGCACGAGCAATCGCAACACGCTGTTGCTGACCACCCGATAGGGCATTGATTTTTCTGTGTTCAAAGCCTTTTAGTGAGACAATTTTGAGCATTTCTTGAACTCTCTTGTCGATTTCATCCTCTGGTAACTTGTCGATGCGAAGACCAAAAGCGACATTTTCATACACATTCAAATGAGGGAACAGGGCATATTTTTGAAACACCGTGTTCACCTTGCGTTTGTGAGGCGGGACATCATTAATCTTCTCACCATCAAAATAGACATCCCCCGAAGTTGGATTTAAAAAACCTCCAATAATTCTAAGCGTGGTGGTTTTCCCACAACCCGATGGGCCTAATAGGGTGAGAAATTCTTCATCATTAAAATACAAATTTATCGAATCTAGTACGATATTATCATCAAACGCCATTCTACAGTCTTTAAGGCGAATGAGCTCTTTAGCCATTAGTCGTCCCCCGTTTCTCAACTCTCTAAAAAGAGGCAGTTATTATGTATATAATTTTACACATGAATATGAATATATATTCAAAAACATAAAATGTCAATGCTTAAATTTAAAATCAAAGTATTTTTTCGCAAAATCTACATCATTCACAAAAAATTTTCTTGACCTCAAGTAATTTAGTTCATTTGCATCAGTTTTAAATGTAAAATCAATCCTATAAGAGTATAATAATTGATGTGTTTCACCGAATGGTTTATTCATTTTCGAAGTGCCATACTTGCAGTCACCCAACAAGGGATGTCCCAAATGTGCCATTTGCGCCCTGATTTGATGGGTTCTTCCTGTATGTAATTTACATTTAACTAAAGACAAGCCGTTTTTAGATACAAGCACTTCATAATCTGTTATGGCGGTTTTACTGCCGGCGACAGGTTTCTCCGTCACAAAGACCTTATTTTTTTCTGCATCTTTAAAAAGATAGTTTGTGAGCGTTGCGGTTTTCTGTTTCGGAACACCATGCACAACGCATAAATAGTATTTATCAATCTCACGCTCTTTAATCTTGTCATTCAAAACTCTTAGAGTCATGGCATTTTTTGCCGCAATGACAATTCCGCCTGTGTTTTGGTCTATTCTGTTGCAAAGTGCCGGTGCGAATGAATTTTCCTCTTTGGGTATCCAATCGCCTTTTTGATAGGCATATGCTTGAATATTCGAGACCAAAGTGTTATAGTCCCACTTCCCTGCCGAATGGCATAGAATTCCGATTTTTTTATCGACAAGCAAGACGTTTTCATCTTCATAAACGATATCAAGTTTTGGCGCTCCCACTTTTAAATAGGAGTTTTCTTCTGTTGGCTTTTCGAAAAATTCGTCATTGACATATAGTGACAACAAATCTCCCTCAGAGATTCTTGTGTCACGCTTTGCGCCTTTTCCGTTTAGTTTTATTCGTTTAAGCCTGATATATTTTTGCAAAAGCGACTCAGGCAACAGCGGAACAGCCTTAGATATAAAGCGGTCTAGTCTTTGCCCTGCGTCGTTTTTATTAACGCTAATTTCCCTCATTTTATCACCTACTACATTATAAAACAAAATTTATCATTTGTAAATAAGGTTTTATATTAAAAATATATTGACAAGTCGCCGTTTTTTAGTTATAATAATCGGGCGATTGTAGACTTTTATAGGTGGTATTATGCGTATAAATTTAAACCAAATAGTAGATATGCCCGGAAAAAGCCTTGATTTCGAGTGCGAACTAGAAAAAAGTGACTTTTTAAGCTCATCGGTGCTTGAACAAAATATTGTGCCGACCGCTAAAGGAATTATACGTAACTCGGCAGGCGCTCTGTCGCTTGACGCTGTAATCAAAACCGATAGCACAAAACTTTGTGACAGATGTAACTGCGAATTTCGCAGTGAAGAGGAAACGAAAGTTTTCGCCCATCTTGCCGCAGAGCTTGTAGACGAAGATAATCCTGATATTTTCCTTTTAGACGGAACTTATCTTGATTTGACCGAAGTGCTTACAACGCTATATGTACTCAATTCAGAAATGCAATGTCTTTGTCAGGAAAACTGCGAGGGACTTTGCTGTGAATGTGGTGCAAATTTGAATGATGGCGATTGCAATTGCCCGTCAGAAATTGATCCAAGATTAGCTGTTTTAGGCCAGCTTTTGGATATAGAAGATTAAACAAAGCTGGAAATCAGCAAAAAACGAGGAGGTGTCATCATGGCAGTACCAAAGAGAAAAACTTCTAAAGCAAGACGTGATACAAGACGTAACTCACACTGGAAGCTTGAGGCTCCAACAATCATCCCTTGCGCCAACTGTGGAGCGTATCACCTACGCCACCGTGCTTGTAAAGCATGCGGCATGTACAGAGGACGTACCGTACTAAATGTCGGTGAATAAAATTGTGCTTTAGGAGAGTGGCACCCGCCAACTCTCCTTTTGCATTGCAAGGAGCAAATTTATGAGCAAAATAACTGAAATTGAACAAAATAGTCCGCTTTTTGACCGTGTAAATATAGGCGACAGCCTTATTAGCATAGACGGAAATGAGATTTTAGATGTCTTAGATTATAAATTTTATAGCTATGACAGCAAAATCCGACTTGTTTTCAAGCACGAAAACGGCGAAAACTTCTCCGTTGATATACAAAAAGAAGAGGGCGAAGACTTGGGATTAACTTTCGAGTCCTACCTTATGGACAGCGCAAAATCATGTTCAAACCACTGTGTATTTTGCTTCATAGATCAGCTCCCCAAAGGCATGAGAAAAACCCTTTATTTCAAAGATGATGACGCGAGATTGAGTTTTCTTACAGGAAATTACATCACGCTTACAAATTTAACAGAGCACGAAATTTCAAGAATTTGCAAATTACATATAAGTCCTGTAAATATTTCGGTTCACGCAACCGATTCAGAGCTTCGCAAAAAACTACTCGGGAACAAAAAATCAGGTGAAATTTTGGCAATTATGCGACGTTTAGCCGACGCAGGAATTACCATGAACTGCCAGATAGTTTGCTGTCCAAATCTTAATGATGGCGATGCTTTAAAACAAACTTTAAACGATTTAAAATCGCTTCACCCCGCAGTGAACAGTGTTTCAATCGTCCCTGTCGGACTGACTAAATTTAGAGAAAATTTGCATGAATTAACCCTTTTTGATAAGGAATCAGCCATTTCTGTCTTGGATATGGTCGCAAATTTTGCAAAATCATGTAAGAGCGAAGTTGGAAGCGGAATATTTTTCTGTGCAGATGAATTTTATTTAAAAGCAGAGAGAGAGCTTCCATCTTTTGATGAATATGAGGATTTTCCACAGCTCGAAAACGGAGTTGGGATGCTCAGTATGTTTGAAAAAGAATTTTTGGATGAGCTGTCATTTGCAGAGCCTGACGAGGGTTCTGGAAAGCGTTTTTCCGTAGCCACAGGAACAGCAGCGGAAGAATTTATCAAAAAACTTTTGCTGACAGCTAAAGAAAAATGTGATAAAATAGATGCGACAGTGTACGCAATAGAAAATGAATTTTTCGGAAAAACCATAAATGTATCGGGGCTTATAACAGGCGGCGACATTTTGAAGCAACTTTCAGGAAAAGACTTAGGCGATGCTGTTTTGATACCGCAAAATATGCTCAGACAGGGTGAAAATGTCTTTTTAGACGACATGACCACCGATGAACTCAGCGAAAAGTTGGGTGTTCCTGTCATTTCAACCATGCAAGATGGCGGAGTATTTTTGCAAACAATTTTAGGAAATTAGAATTTAACATATACATTTCTATTTAATAGAAGAAAGGAGTGTCATATTATGGCAAGACCCCTTGTAGCAATCGTTGGACGCCCAAATGTCGGTAAGTCCATGTTATTTAACCGTTTGGCAGGAAAGCGCCTTTCCATTGTCGAAGATGTTCCGGGTGTCACTCGTGACAGACTTTATGCTGAATGCGAGTGGAATGGAATTACATTTGACATAGTGGACACAGGCGGAATTGAGCCATCGGCAGACACAGAAATTTTGCTTTTTATGCGTGAGCAAGCGCAAATTGCAATCGACGCTGCCGACGTAATCGTGCTAATCACGGAGATAGGCACAGGAGTAACTGCGGCTGACGAAGATGTCGCGGCTATGCTTTTGCGCTCTAAAAAACCTGTTATTTTGTGTGTCAACAAGATGGACGGAACAGGAAATCTCGACCCTGCAATATATGAATTTTACTCACTTGGCTTAGGCGACCCTCTTCCAGTGTCCGCCGTACACGGACATGGAACAGGTGATTTACTTGACATGTGTGTTGAAAACTTCCCCGATAGTTCCGCTTTTGATGAAGAAGAAGATTTAATCAAAGTGGCAATTATAGGAAAACCAAATGTCGGAAAATCTTCACTAACCAACCTTATTTTGGGCGAAAACCGTGTTATTGTCAGTGATGTAGCTGGCACAACTCGCGATGCGGTTGACAGTAGATTTGAAAATAAACACGGAAAATATACAATTATTGATACAGCAGGAATTCGGAGAAAATCCAGAGTTTACGACCGTATCGAAAAATTTTCCGTCATGCGCGCACAAATGGCAATCGAACGTGCGGACGTGTGTCTCATCCTGATTGACGCTCGCGAGGGTGTTACAGAGCAGGACACAAAAATTGCTGGACTTGCACATGAATCCGGTGTTGCTTCAATTATTGTTGTAAACAAATGGGATTTAATTGAAAAAGACGGAAAAACCATGGAACACATGCGCAAGCAAGTTTTGCACGACCTTGCATTTATGAGTTATGCTCCTGTGCTTTTCATTTCCGCTTTGACAGGTCAAAGAGCCGACAGAATTTTTGAGCTTGTCAACTATGTCAACGACCAAAGTTGCATGAGAATTACGACAGGTATGCTCAACAACGTACTTGCCGACGCTCAGGCGAGAGTTCAACCACCAACCGACAGAGGTAAGCGTTTGAAGATTTACTATATGACTCAAACGGGTGTAAAACCGCCAAACTTCGTAGTTTTTGCAAACAGCCGTGAGCTGTTCCATTTCTCATATCAGCGTTATTTGGAAAATCAAATCCGTGCTACTTACGGACTTGAGGGTACACCAATTCGAATGGTAATTCGTCAAAAAGGGGACAAAGAGGAATGATGACTTTTGTTTTGCTCTTGATAGCCGCAATTTCTTATTGCTTAGGTAGCCTTAACGGCGCTATCATCACTTCAAAAATGCTTTTTCGCAAAGATATCCGAAAATACGGCAGTGGTAACGCTGGTTTAACGAATTTTTACCGTAATTTTGGTAAAAAAGGCGCACTTATAGTCATTGCAGTCGATATTTTAAAGGCTGTTCTTGCCGTTGTCATCGGCGGTCTTTTGATGGGAATTTACGAACAAGAGATGATTGGAAGAATTTTTGCATGTTTCTGTGCAATGCTTGGTCACAATTATCCTGTATTTTACCAATTCAAAGGCGGCAAAGGTGCTCTAACCGGCTTTGGTGCTATGCTCGCCGTTGACTGGAGAGTTGGTCTAATCTGCATAATTCTCTTCATCGTCATGATTTTGGTCACTCATTTCGCTTCTGCCGGCTCACTTTTAGCCGCACTTAGTGCTCCGATTTCCGTTTGGATTTTCGGACACGGCGGACTTGAGGGTGTCATTGCATTTTTGTGTTTTGCACTTGTCGCATTCGCGCACAGAGGAAACATAGTTAGACTTATTAAGGGTACTGAATCTGCAATTAAATTCGGAAAAGACCCTGTTGATAAATTAAAAGACCAGAAACTTCAATAAAAAAATTCCGCTCGAAAGAGCGGAATTTTTTATTGGATTTCTTCAACTTTATAGCCAACGCCACGCACAGTTTGAACAATTGAACTAGCGTTTCCAAGTTTTTGTCTTAAGGTACGTATATGCACATCAACAGTTCGGCTTGCGCCGTCGAAGTCATAACCCCAGATGGTATTGAGAAGCTGGTCACGGGTAAAAACCGCGCCCCTACGCTCAATCAGCAAGCACAAAAGTTCAAATTCCTTTAAAGTCAACGCCACAGGTTCACCGTCCACCATAACTGTGTGAGCCGTTAAATTCACGTGCAATGGCCCTAAATCATATGACCTAACATCAGCTGTCGCCTTGTCTACACGGCGTAGAGCAGTTTTCACACGTGAAACAAGCTCCATCATGCCAAACGGCTTCGAGATATAGTCATCAGCTCCGCTGTCCAGTCCTACAACCTTGTCATATTCACTGGTTTTTGCAGTTAACATGATAATTTGAGTCTTTTTTGTGTCCGTCGAAGAACGTAATTTTTTGAGTATGGAAATTCCATCTTCATCAGGTAGCATTATATCCAGCAGTATTAGGTCAGGCACTTCTTTTTGGATTGCCTCCCAAAATTCTGATGGATGCGCAAAGCCTTGACAGTCTAAACCTTGGCTTGTCAAAGTGTAAATCACCAGCTGTCTTATGCTACTATCGTCCTCTACAATATAAATCATCGGGTTTTACCTCCCTCTGTCTAATCTAAAAATTATTATTCGTCATTGTCGGTGTTTGTGTGTTCGCCGATTATTGAATATTCAACCCACTCAGCTACGTTAACTGCGTGGTCGCCTATACGCTCGAAGTATTTCGCAATCATAAGTAGGTCAAGGGCAACTTTTGCCTCTTCCTCACCTATGCGAATGTGGTCTGTTAGGCTTGTTTTTACTTTCATAAACATATCGTCAACAGCGTCATCTTGTGCAAAAACAGCTCTCGCCATTTCGAGGTTGTTGTTTGCAAATGAATCAATGCTGTCTGTAAGCATTTTTATGGTCGCCCTTGCCATTTCCTTAAGAACAGTGATTTGAGGCAGGTTTTTTCCATGTAAATGTGGAGTTATTTCTGCAATATCCGCCGCTTGGTCGCCAATTCTCTCCATATCTGAAATCATTTTTAATGCACTGGAAACCGAACGCAAGTCGGAAGCAACCGGATGCTCAAGCAAAAGTAATCTCATGCATAGGCTTTCAATTTCACGCTCACGACGGTCGATTTCACGCTCGATTGCTATGGCACGTTTTGCAGTGTCTCCATCGTGTTCAATTGCCTTCGTTGCAAGAGAAATTGCCTCTTCACACAAAGCTCCCATTCTGATAAGCTCTGTTTTTAGAATTGATAGTTGTTCGTCAAATCTATTACGCATCTTAACCAAACCTTCCTGTTATATAGTCCTCTGTTTTCTTCATTTTTGGTTGTGAAAACAGCTGCTGTGTTTCGCTATACTCAATAAGTTCACCCAATAAGAAGAAAGCCGTCGTGTCGGAAACACGTGCTGCCTGTTGCATGTTGTGTGTAACCATGATTATAGTATAGTTGTTTTTAAGTTCAATTGCAAGCTCCTCAATTTTGCTCGTGGATATGGGGTCAAGCGCACTTGTCGCCTCGTCCATAAGCAAAACATCAGGCTCAACCGCAAGCGCTCTTGCAATGCAAAGTCGCTGTTGTTGGCCTCCGGAAAGACCCAAGGCAGATTTTTTTAATCTGTCTTTAACCTCGTCCCAAAGCGCAGCCTTAGACAGAGATTTTTCGACAATTTCATCGAGCTCCGCTTTGTTAGTCACACCTTGAATTTTCGGGCCGTATGTTATATTGTCATAAATGCTTCTTGGAAATGGATTTGGTTTTTGAAAAACCATTCCAATTCTACAGCGTAAATCATTTACATCTCTTCCAGCCGCATAAATTTCTTCATCACGATATGTTAGAGAGCCTGTGATTTTTACGCCGTCGATTAGGTCATTCATTCTGTTAATAGTCTTCAAAAATGTTGACTTACCACAACCCGAAGGTCCGATAAGCGCTGTTATACCCTTTTCTTCAATATCTACACTGATATCTTTAAGCGCATGAAAATCTCCGTAAAATAAATTCAGTTTTTCAGCTTTAATAATGCCCATTGGAGTACGCTCCTGTTTTTATTTTTTGCGTTTTGTATATAATCATCACTTTATATTTGCAATTAAAATATGCTCGCTATATTAGCATATACGGAGAATGTAAAATGCGAAATCCGTCTTATGTTAAATTTATGTAAAGTTTATTTCGATTTCATTTTAATTCTATGTAAAGTCGAACTTGAAGGCATAATTTTTCGACAAATTGAATTATAAGGGCTGTAACATTGCGTCACAGCCCTTATAGTTAATTAATATTCGAAATTGTGTGCTTGCTTTAAGACCATGTCCTTAACTTTCATCAATCGGACTTTGGTTGAACGGTCATTTTCCTCAAGTTTCATGGTGATGTATTTAATACTCTCACGCATGTCGGGGATCATAACATATTCAAGCGCATTAACACGACGACGAGTTTTTTCAATTTCCTGAGCCATAAGTTGCATACTTTTTTCAACTTGTGCAAGCTCGAGCATATCCTCGAAAACTTGGAATAGTTTTGAAAGTGCATCATCAAGCTCACCGGATGTTTGAGCAAAACCATAAGGGAACATGTCACCCGAGTCAACAGCTTCTGTTTCAAAATCATAAGCAGGAACTCTAACGCTCATGACGTTTGCATATTGCATTTGAAGCTTAACACTCTGACGGGGATAGAGAAGCGCTTGTTCAAGCATTTCAGGAGACATAATCGCTCCAGCCACTGTCATAGCGGAAAATGCTTCAGTGAGTCCTTCTTCCACTCTCGCACGGAGTTCACGGTTGCGTCGCACAATCTCCAAGAACTGGCGCATCAGCTCATCACGTTTGTCTTTTAGAAGCTTATGACCACGAACTGCGGTTTTAAGTCTTGCTTTGAGCTGATTTAACACCATTCTGGTTGGTGTAATTGTTTTAGATGCCAACTAAGCCACCTCCTATACTGAGAGTATTAGTCCTCTTTTTTCATATACTTATCAATGTGCTCAACCTTAACACGTTTTAGCTCGTTTTTAGGTAGAATTGATAGTAGTTCCCAACCGAGGTTAAGAGTTTCCTCGATAGTACGGTTTGTTTCGTTACCTTGGCTAACATATTGCTTTTCAAATTCTTCAGCAAACTTAGCAAAAAGTTTATCTGTCTCTGTTAGCGCTGCTTCACCAAGGATGGTCATAAGTTCAGCTGCGTCCTTACCACGTGAGTAAGCGGCGAACAACTGGTTCATTGTACCAGCGTGGTCTTCACGAGTTTTGCCCTCGCCGACACCCTTATCTTTCAGAC
>CAYJLH010000008.1:0-55769 GCA_964370925.1 uncultured Oscillospiraceae bacterium
CTTTGTCAATTTTTTAGGATTATATGCATTTACACGGTTTATTTTTCGGAACCTTGAGAAGATGTGTTTTATAGCCACTCGTTAATCAAACTTTGTCAAAGGATTGCGTGTTAATTTTGTGTATACAAATAAAAAAAGTCATGCATAATTGTTGGAATAAATCCTCATCAAAATGCCCGTCTATTTTTGCATAATTAACCATCATGGGTTTATACATTTTAAATAGCTCAGCAATGGAGTTCTCGTCATTCTGCTTGGCTGAGTTTAATAATATTTGAAAGTCCATCAGGAAAAATCCTCCATGTACTGCCTTAATTTTTCCAACGAACGGTAATAACTGCTTGCGACAGTTTTATGCCCAACACCCAAGTTTAATGCGATTTCTGAGAAAGTTAGTTCCTCGATTATTTTTGCGTTTAGTATGTGAAGCTCTGACAAAGCGAGGCGTTTTAATGCCTTATAGAGACTTGCGTTTTCAATTCCGTCGGACAAACTTTCGCCAATTATTTCCGCATCATCGGTGCATAGTTGACTTAAAATTTCTGTATCCTCTGTTAAAATTACAAATTCCACATAGGCGGAGAGTTTTTTAAATATGAAATTCTCTCGCGATTTATGGCTGTCTTTAAGTAAGATGTGAATTGATTTTGGAGTATGTCTGAATTTGTTTTTCCTTCGTTTTTTGTGCTCATAATAATCCCCTTTATTTTTGCAATAGGGGGATTATAATATATTAATCTGAAATTTTGCTGAAAAAACATTGAAAAAACACTGATAAATATCGCAAAATTCGACAATGAAAACGAAGTTTTATGCCTATAAACGTCGAATAATGTTTTATTTGTCGGATTTTGTCGATGGGTCGAATGAATAGCCGACCCCGTTGACCGTTTTTATAAACTCAACGGAGTCATCTGCAAGTGCAAGTGTTTTCCTTATTCGTTTAATTTGAGACCAAAGCAATGATTTATGGCTATCTTCATAATCAGCACCCCAGATTTTTTTGAAAATTTGCCTATAAGTCAGCACAAATCCACGATTTATAACCAAAAAATGCAGTATATCAAATTCTTTGCTACTAAATCTAAATTCAACTCCGTCAACCACAACCAATCTCCGCCTTGCCATCAAAATGAAATTTCCGGCGATATAAACTGTGCTAGAGGGATTTTTGCTCGGCTTAAAACCAAGATTTCTGCGAATGAGAGCCTTACAAATGGCGACAGTTTCTATAATAGTAGAGCTTGTCAAAGTAAAAACATTATCAGCGCCGACGTCTAGCAAGGATATTAAATCATCGGTGGGTAGTTTTTCGGAGCATAAAATTGCCAGAGGGATGTCGGTGAGTTCTCTTATGATTTTGATGTGTGGTTTTATGAGCTGTGAATTTGAGCTTTCAAAACTTGATAAAACCATGAAATAATGCCCAAATTTTAACTCTTTTGCAATGTCTAGCGGTTTGTCAACTTGTATACAGCTGATTTTGTGTAGCTCCCATGCCGCTTTTAGTTCAATAAAGTGCTTGGTTTTTTTGCCGATAAATAGTACTTTCATTGCGTTCATAAGGATCTCCTTTGTTCCGCCCAACCCCCACTTAGTTAGGGTTATTATACAGCAAAAATACTAAATTCGACAAATTTCGACATTGCATTGCGACTTATTTCTTAGGGGATTTGCCTTAAAAGCAGATAACTTATATAGATATTATAGGCGATTAGATTTTTCTAAGCGTCTATTTTTATAATCAAGATATTCTTTAGCATGCTAAAAATAATATCGTGATAATGCAATCAAGTTTACTTTTATGCAAAATTATCCAAATAAGCACTAAAATATATACATAAATCACAAAAATGCAAAAAATAGCAAGTTTTTTATTAGAAGCTATTGACATTGCGTGGTTATCATGATATCTTTGTTACACGTTAACAATTCAACAACAGAAATTGTTAGTATGATTACTTAATAAATTATTTTTGGAGGCTGTATTATGAAAAAGTACCCCAGATTTACAATCATTTCTCAAGCTCAAATCGAGGAAATTCACGAACAATCCCTAAGAATTATGGAAGAGATTGGTATAGTCTTTACTTACGAACCAGCTCTTGAAGTGTTTAGAAAACACGGCGCAAATGTCGATGGTAACTATGTAAAGTTCCCACGTGCAATGGTTGAAGCAGCTATCAAATCAACTCCAAACGAGCATACTCTTTGTGGTCGTACAGCTGACAAAAATGTTGTTTTAAACACAGAAGAATTCAGAACTGTTGGACCTTATGGTTCACCTTTCGTTACTGATATAGACAGAGGCCGCAGAGTTGGTACTATCGAAGATTTTAACAACATCACAAAAATCTGCCACAGCCTTGACAATATCGACATACAAAGCCACATCTATTGCGAGCCTTGCGATCTAGGTGCTGATTATCGTCACCTTGAAATGATCTACAGTGCTATCAAATACAACACAAAACCAATCATGGGTAGCGTTTTGGGCTATGAAGCTTCTAAAAACTCCATCGAGCTTGCAGCTCTTGCACACGGTGGTCTTTCAGAGCTAAAAGGCAAAGTTATCATGTCTTCTATCCCAACAACACTAACACCACTTAGCTACGACGACAAAATGGCTGGTGCTATCATGGCTTATGCTGAGTATGGTCAGTCACAACTTATCAGCTCACTTTGCATGGCTGGTGCAACAACTCCTGTTACAATCGCAGGTACTGTTTCACTTCAAAATGCTGAAGTTCTTGCAGGTATTGTTCTAGCTCAACTTGTAAACCCAGGCACACCTATCGTATACTCAGCATCAAGCACAGCTATCGACATGAGAAGCGGTGGTCTTGCTGTTGGTGCTCCTGAGGATGCTCTATTCTCACTAATCAATGGTCAACTACTTAAATTCTACGATATTCCTTGCCGTATCAGTGGTGCGCTTTCAGACAGTAAATGTGTCGATGCTCAAGCTGGTTATGAAACAATGATGACACTTATGATGGCTCAACTTGCTGGTGGTAACTTCATCCTTCACTCAGCTGGTATCCTAGAAGCTTATAACTGCACATCATACGAAAAACTAATCGTCGATAACGAAGTTATCGGAATGATCAGACGTATCGGCAGAGGCGTTGACATCAACGAAGAAACAATGGCTTATGACGTTATCAAAGAAGTTGGCCCACAAGGCGCATTCCTTGACAACGAGCATACATTCATGAACTTCCGTGATGAAATCTACAACCCACAACTAAGCGACCGTTCAAACTTCCAAAACTGGAAAGACGGCGGCTGCAAAACTGCTGAGCAACGTGCAAACGCACAATGGAAGAAGATTCTTGAAGAATATGTCGAACCAACTCTACCAGCAGATGTAGAAAAAGACATGAGAAAGTTCATCGAATCTCACATGTAATCCAAATTTCCTATAGTTTATCTACAAGCCGTCAAAATTTAATTTGGCGGCTTGTTTTAATAAAAATTATAAGTTAACGGGTTAATTAAGGAAGAAAAAGGAGATTAAGTTGAAAATAAATTTTCATACTTAAGATTATTTAAACCGTTTTTCTCGTCCACCTATAGTGGACAACCGAAAAACATGGCACATTATAACCATTTTTATGGCTGTTTTGTGCTTTTTAAAGAAAGGAATGGTTAAAATTATGGAAATGAGCAAAGGCAAAAAGACATTAACTCTTATAGTCCTCAGTGCAATTGCAGGTCTGGTTTATCTAGTACCTTTTATGAGATATACATATTACGATCAAATGCTAGAAGTTCTTAAAATTGATGACGTTCAAATTGGTACAATGGGTGCTTTCTATGGAATTTATGCACTGTTTTTTGTTCCATCAGGTATACTTTCAGAGCGTTTTAATACTAAAAAACTGCTAATTCTAACAACTTTTATGATGGGTGTTTTAACAATTTGGTATTCAACTTATCCAAATTTCCAAATGCTTTGCACAATTCACTTACTTTATGCATTGTTCAGCGTTGGAACATTCTGGTCACCTTACTTAAAAGCTGTTCGTAATCTTGGTAATGAAGATGAGCAAGGAAAGCTTTTCGGAATGAGTGAAGGTATTCGTGGTATAGCTCAAGCGCTAGTTTCTTTTGCTTGCCTATGGGCAATGGGTCACTTTGCAGTCTCTGCGGTTGGTTTCCGCACTGCGCTTTATTTTAATGCAGCTGCATTCTTTATCTTGATGATTGGCGTTATCATCCTTGTTCCCGATATTGACAAAGATAAAAACAAAAAAGTTGAAGGCGTTAAACAAGAAAGCCTACTAAAAGTCTTCGGAAAAACTCTTGCTATGCGTTCAACTTGGGTTTGTATTTTCGTTCTACTTTGCGGATATACTCTATGGAGTACAGCAAACAGCTACCTTGGCACATACACAGTTCGTGTTCTTGGTATTGACCAACAAACAGCAAGTACAATCGCAACAGTTCGTAGCTATGTTATCGTATTTATCGCTGGTTTCACAGGTGGATTTATCATGGATAAATTCTCAACAAAAGGTAAAGGTATGACACTTGCTTTTGGTTTATTGCTAATTTTTGTTGGTGCAATTTATGCTTCCGAAAGCATGGTCACTTTGGCTCTTGGTATCACATTCGTTATCAGCTACCTTGTTAATGTTGTTAAATCAACTTACTGGTCAATTCTTGGTGAAGCTGGAATTCCTCCAGAAGCAACAGGTATGACAACAGGCGTTATCTCATTCATCGCTCTAACAGGTGACCTTTTCGTTGGCCCTGCTTGCGGTGCGATGCTAAACTACGGCGAAAACACACTAGGCGACGTTACAAAAGGTTTTGACCTCATCTTCGCATGGATGGCTGTTTGGTCAATCCTAGGTGTTGCTGCTGGTTTTATTCTTAAAAAACAAGCTGAAAAAATTAAAGCGGCAAAATAGAAAATTTTAAAATTAAGGGCGTAGATTGATTTCTATGCCCTTATTTTGTAAAAAATTTATATATATTTTTAATTTTTATTGATTTAGCATGTTAAATGCTGTAAAATAGATACATAAATGAGTGGTGGTGATGATGTGAGCAGTAATAAGACAAAAAAAGAACTTGTACAAAAGACCTATGACCTACTTGTTAATGAGGGAATAGAAAGCATCAAAATAAGGAGAATTGCAACGGAAGTTGGTTGCACAAGTCCTGTGATATACAAGCATTTTGAAGACGTCGACCACCTTATTGTATATGCATCAATTCGATTTCTTGAGGGTTATTTGTATGATTATAAGAGAATAATGAATAGTGCGGAAGACTATAAACAAGTTCATCTGGAGCTTTGGAGAATGTTTTCTGAGTATGCTTTTAACCAAATTCATGTCTTTGAACTGCTGTTTTGGGGTAAGTATAAAGAGCGTTTGGGTGATGTAATTTTCGAGTATTATCAACTCTTCCGCGAAGAGATGAAAGATTTCGACGGCATGACTGCAAGCGTTTTATTCAGCAATGACGTTTATGAAAGAGAATATATCATGATAAGACGTGCGGCGGCATTGGGAAGAGTTCACCATGGCGAAGTTGAAATCCTCGCTAAAATAACCAGCTCGATTTTCTTAAGCACACTTATGGAGTATAAAAATAAATACAGAGAACCCGGTATGGCAGAAGAGGGTGTTGAGAAGTTTAATTCCACATTGAAAACAGTTATGGATAAATACTATATTAAATAGAATTAAATATGAAAAAATCCGCCTTTCGGCGGATTTTTTAATGTCTGTATAGAGATTGTGCTAAGCTAAATTTTCGGATTTCAGTGCTTTAAACAAGCTTACGACCATGAGCACCGTTATGATGATAAATGGGAAGGCAAGCACAATTGCCGTACTTTTTAGGGTTGGCAGTCCGCCGATATAGATAAACATAAGAGCGTTGATAACTATATAAGCGCCCCAGAAAGCTCGTATTCCAAGTGAGGGTGTGTATTCTCCGCCTGAGCTAAACTGACCAGCAACGAAAGTTGCGGAGTTAACAGAGGTGATTATCAGCGTTAGAATAAGAACCATTGAAAGGGGAATTGTGATTGTTGACCATGGTAGTTCCGCTAGGAAGATAAATAGTGAGTTATCTGTGTTTGCCATGATTTCTTCACCGATGTGCGAGCCATCTTGTAAAATCATTTTGATTGATTCGCCACCGAAGAAAGCAAACCACAAGCAACAAAGGATAGTTGGAACAAAAGTACAGGCTAGAACGAATTCTCTAATCGTACGACCTTTGGAGATACGAGCCAAAAATCCGCCGACAAAGGGAGCAAATGCAGCCCACCATGCCCAATATGTGATTGTCCAAAGTCCTATCCAGTTGTATCCTGTTCTATCGGCGACTTCACCGTTGACGTCTAGGAAAAACATCATTTCAGTCAAATTACCGACCAAAGATCCGAAACTTTCAAAGAATGTGTTAAACAAATAAGTTGTAGAACCGACTATAGGTACAAAAAGTAGGAAGAAGATAACGACATACATATTACCGTCACTGATTACTTTAATACCTTTTTCAACGCCACTTAGGGCTGAAATTGTTGATAGAACACCAACTATAGCAACGACGATACACACTACAAAAAATGAGTTTGTAAGCCCGTACTGAATATTTAATCCACTGACAAACTGTGTACATGCTATACCAAGTGACATAGAAACACCACAAACAACAGCGATAATTGAAAATGAGTTTATGGCTTTACCAATTCTTCCATAGATTCTATCGCCTATAATTGGATAGAAAGTTGAGCTCACCAAACCGGGGAGTTTTTTTCTGTGCAATGCATAAGCGATGCATAGACCAACAATACCATATTGTGTCCATGGCAAAAAGCTCCAGTGGAAATATGTAATTCTCATAGCGTCATTAGCAGCTGCAATTGTACCGCTATCGGTGAATGGTGCGTCCATAAAGTGGCTGACGGGTTCAGAAACACCGTAAAAAACCAGACCAACGCCAAGACCGGCGCCAAATAACATTCCCATCCAACTAAAGAATGAAAACTCAGGTTTGTCGTCTTGGTTTCCAAGTTTTAATTTTCCATATTTGCTTGCACCAATTGCGATAAAAGCAATCAAGAAAAATGCATATACAAGGACATATACAAAGCCCCATGAGTTTAGTGTTAAGCTTACAAGTGATTCAACAGCGTCAGCAGCAGTTGTTGGCGCAATAAGTATAAACAAAAATATCAAGGTGTAGACAATAACAGCAGGTAAAAAAATTGAACGATCGACTTTTCCAAGCAACTTCATGTATTCACTCTCCTAAAATTTGTTTTGGGTCTAGCAGTTATTCAAAGCCTCCTTTATGAACTAGTAAACATATACATATAGGTTATCACGATAACGAGTAAATGTCAATAGATTGAAAGTAAACTTGTTAAATAGTAATAAAAATCTATTAAATAGATATAAATATTGCTAAATGATATCTGTTATGCATACAAAATAATAATCAAGATTTCATTTATGTATATATATTTGTGCTAACTGGACATAAAGCTGAAATATTTCTTTGATATACATTTAGAAGATTATCTAAATGTATTGACAAATTAAAAGCGCTGTGCTAAACTACATTTAGATAGATATCTAAATGAAAGGGGTGGGATGAGCGTGAGTTTTCACAAAAGTTTCAAGGCATTGTCAGACCCAACAAGGCGAGAAATTTTGAATTTACTTAAAGGCGGAGAGAAAACTGCTGGGGAAATCTGCGACAATTTTTCGATGACAGGCGCGACAATTTCCCATCATTTAACTATTTTGCGAGATGCCGAGCTGATATACAGCAGGAAAGAGGGAAAGTATATTATATATGAATTGAACATGTCAGTTATTGAAGAGATACTAGCGTGGATTAGCGGATTTAAGGAGGAGTAATTATGACAGGAATTAAACGCGTGGTTTATTGGCTGATGTCGATTTTGCCATTGGCACTAACGGCTTATTTTTATGAGCGTATGCCGAATGAAATTGTAATGAATTGGGCTGTAAATGGAGAGGTCAGTTATAGCCCAAAAGGGGAACTGTTTGTGGTTGCGGGTCTTGCTGTAGTCATGGCAATAATATTTACGGTAGTACCCAAAATTGACCCTCGCAAGAATAATTACGACAGATTTGTAAAATCTTATGGTGTGTTTCAATTCATAATGGCAGTGTTCCTCAATGTGATGGTTGGCATAATTATTTCAGAGGCGCTGTCGCCGAATTCTATCGATGTTCAATTTGTAGTTGCCTTGTTTGTGGGTGGATTGTTTGCTGTACTTGGCAATATGATGCCAAGATTTAAAAGTAATTATTTCATAGGAATTAGAACGCCGTGGGCATTGCAAAACACAAGAGTTTGGGAAAAAACTCAGCGCTTAGGCGGAAAATTATTTTTTGCTTCCGGATTGCTAATTATGGCTGCGTCTTTTGTTTTGGAGCATACGGCTTTATTTGTAACATTGATGGGGATAATGGTCATTTGCGTAACACTAACTACGTATATGAGCTATATATGGTACAAACAAGAACAACAATAGTGCTTGACCTTGCAAAATATTTCATGTATACTAATGCTATACTAAAAAATTGGGGGAAGCAAAATGAAGATATTAAAATCCTCAGAAAACTACCTTGAGACGATTTTGATTTTAAAAAACCGTAAAGGTTTTGTTAGGGCTGTCGATATAGCAAACGAGCTGGGATTTTCAAAACCCAGTGTAAGTGTTGCATTAAAACAACTTAGAGAAAATGAATACATTTCAGTCGACGAAGGCGGAATGTTAAGTCTTTTACCCAAAGGCATGGTTATTGCTGAGGATATGCTTGAAAGACACACATGTCTTAAAGAGGCGTTGATAAAAATGGGTGTAAGCGAAAAAATAGCCGAAGAGGATGCATGTAAGATTGAACACATTATAAGTGTTGAAACGCTTGAGGCTGTTAAAAAATATGTAAATGACTAAAATGAAAATCCGCAGTAATGCGGATTTTTTTTGCCCAAATTTCTGACAGTGAGTATATCGAGTTTAAAAAAATACAAGCGTGTCTATAATATCCGCATCACTAAGGAGGTATAAGCATGATTATAAGTGATATTATGACGGAAAAGGTTGTTACCATCGATAAGGACGAGCCAATTAGCGCCGCCGCACGACTTCTAAAACGACATAACGTCGGGGTTTTACCTGTGACAGATAGCAATAATTGTCTGCGAGGACTTATAACAGATAGGGACATAGTTTTGCGTTGTGTTGCAATGGAGGCAGACCCTAGGACGACAAAAGTTTCTGAGCTTATGTCAAGGGGGATTGTGACTGTTTCGCCGACTGTCCCAGTGGACGATGCGGTTGTTCTCATGTCGCAAGACCAAGTAAGGCGACTGCCGGTGGTTGAGTCGGGTAGAGTTGTTGGCATATTATCTCTGTGCGACATGGCAAGAAGCATGGCTTGCGAGGCAGAGGCAGCAGAGGCACTTTCAGAAATTTCAGCAAATATTAGGCGAAGATAGGAAAAAACCGCTCGAAAGAGCGGTTTTTGACTGTATAAAAGCCTCTTCGCCTAACCCAGATACTCCAAAAATTAAAACTGCAATATAAATTGCGAAACTGCCTAAAAAAATCGCTTTATCGTGCTTGATATGCTTCCTAAATATAAAACACAATGTCGTCATATCGACAGAGAGGACTTTAGAATATTATACCATTTATTCACTGTAAATTGTATAGGTGTTTTTACCTTTTTTCTTGGACTCATAAAGTGCGGAGTCGGCTTTTTTATACAAAGTATCAAAGTCTGTTCCATGCTCAGGCGCAATGGCTATGCCAACGCTTATGCAAACCATCATGCTATCGCCATATTCGTCCACAAATGGAACTTCAAAGTCTTTGAAAAGTGCATTTGCCTTGTTTTTTACCAATTCAATATCACGTGGATTTTTTAAGAAGATAACAAATTCATCTCCGCCGATACGTCCTATGATGTCGTGCTCCCTAAAGGTGTTGACAATTCTTTTGTAAAGATAAATTAGAACTTTATCCCCAAATGGGTGGCCTTTGCTGTCATTAATATTTTTGAAATCATCGACATCCAGTATGAAAAATGCACCTGTTTGACCATGCATAAGTTCCTCGGCTATTTTAACTTGTGTGGTGACTTTGTTAAATGCGCCGACGAGTGAGTCACGCTCTGCCTTTTGTCGATTTTCGATTAATTCTGTTTTTTCTGCATCTATATCACGAACAATGTGTAGACCGATAATTTCTCTATCACTTGACCTTTGTTCGACAGAAACAGAAAGCTCCATCCAGCGATAAATGCCCCTGCTATCCAGCGCTTGAACATGTATAGAACTTGAAAACTCACCGCGCTTAAAGGCAGAAATCATATTTTCAGGATGTGAAATTCTTTTAATTGCCTCGTGGTCAGACTCCAAAGTCCGACTTTTTAAAAGACCGCACAAAAAGTCACTAAAAGGTGGCAAGCCATCAGTGGACATCTCTTGACCACTTCTGACATAGCGAATTAGCTTATCTTGGTAGCAATCAATTTCGAAAACAGTGTCAACTTTTTTAAGGATGTACTCATTAAATGTTTTTTCTTTTTCTATTGTGTGCTCCAAAATTTCGGATTTTACCTTGTAACCATGCAAATAGTCGAAGCGAATTAAAAGTGCAATGGAAAGTGTTACAACTCCCATCCAAGCCATCGGAGTTACAATCTGATGAATGGGCAGATAAACTTGGTCAAAGCTGTCTGCATTTGCATAAATAAATGAGTTTAAGGTTAAATAAACCGTCGACATAAACAAAAATCCGAGTACGAATAAGGTCTGCTCTTTGTTTTGGTTGATAATTCTTAAAAATCTTCCGTCTACAAACTTATGTACACAAGCACCAATTAACATACAGATAAACCATGATATTACAATCAGCAAAACTAGAGTTAGATGGTCGTGGAAAAGCTCGCCCAGTGTAATTCCCATGATTAAAACACCTGATGATATAACCAGAGACTCTGTGCAGACCAGATAAATTGTAGCGGTGAATGAACACACGAGTATGCCCAATATTCCATTTTTAAACAAGATTTTTAGCTCAATAATGCTTCCGAGTAATACCATTAAATATGTCATCGTTGGTGCTTGGTTAAAACCAAAAATAATGACGCTGAAAATCGAACTGTTTATAATAGAAACAATGTAGATTGCCACCTCTCCAAACTTAGCCTTATCCATGATTTTAGTGCAAATCTTGAAAAATAAAATGTTAGTTAGCAAAAAGAACAGGAAATAAAATCCTGTTAAAACTCCCAAGGTCATTTACTCTCACCTCTCTATTTATAAAGTAACATATATTTACAATTTTGTAAATATTAACGTGGTAATTTAAGGGGGCATTTCGCGAAAAAAATACGATTTACCATGTTTCGACAAAGTTCGACCGAATTTGGTAAATCGTATATTTATTTTTATAAAGAAGCTATTTTCCGTTAAGCCTGTATCCGGCACCCCAAACTGTCTCGACAATTGTTGGTTTTTTGGGGTCGTCTTCGATTTTTTCACGAATTCGGTTTATGTGAACCGTAACAGTTGCGCTGTCGCCTATATAGTCATAGCCCCAAATCCTCTCAAAAAGGTGGTCTTTAGAGAAAACTATATTAGGGTTTTCAGCCAAAAATAGAAGCAGTTCAAATTCCCTGTTTGGAAAAGATATTTCTGTTCCGCCTTTTAAAACTTTCCAGCTTTTTGTCATAATCGTGATATCATGAATGACTATTTTGTCGCCTGTTTGTGCTGATTCGGCAGAGGTCAGGCGGTTATATCTTGCGAGATGTGACTGCACCCTCGCGACAAGCTCGGCAGGGTCAAATGGCTTTGAAATATAGTCATCAGCACCCAAGCCCAAACCACGTACTTTCTCAATTGACTGGTTTCTTGCCGTTACCATCAAAATAGGGACATCGATTTTATTTCGGATAGTCTTGCATATTTCATATCCATCTAAATTTGGGAGCATTAAATCAAGCAAAATAAGGTCGAATTCACCCGACAAGGCTCTTCGGCAGGCAAGCTCTCCGTCGGCGATTATTTCGGTGTCAAATCCGTGGATTTCCAGATAATCCTGTTCCAATAAGGCAATTTCTTTGTCATCTTCGGCGATTAATATTTTAGGCATTTTCAGTCGTCCTTTCTTGGGAATTTTAGTACAAATTTAAGTCCGTTGTCGTTAAAAGCTTCTATGCTTGCGCCATGTGAATTTGCAATGTGCTTGCAGATATATAGGCCCAAACCACTGCCGTCCGCCTCGCTTCTCGCCTTATCTCCTCGCCAAAATCGGTCGAAAATATGTGGGAGTTGCTCGTCGGTGACACCTTTTCCGTTGTCGGAATAAGTGAGAGTTACAACATTTGGGTCGTGCTCTAATTTTATCAGAATTTTTAGATTGTCGGTGTTGGAATACTTGACTGAGTTTTCAACAAAATTCGACAAAGTTCTTTGGATTTGTCCATAATCCAAGCGAAGCATACAGGGTTTATCTGTGATTTCGGTTGAGATTTCGGCATTAGCCGTTTCAAGCTCGGGGCTTGCTATGAAAACATAGTCCTCGATTATCTGAGCAAAGTCGACAAGCTCTTTGTTAATTGGTAAAGTGCCAGACTCAACCTTAGAAATAAAGAACAATCGCTCTAGTAAAATATCCATGTCGCAAGCGCGTCTGTATGCAGTTTCTAAATAGCGCTCTCTTTTTTCGGGGGTGTTTGTAATGCCATCTTGAATGCCTTTGATGTAACCTTTTACAGAGGTTAGTGGTGTGCGTAAATCGTGGGAAATATCCGCTATCATGTCAATTCTCGCCTGCTCCATTTGCGTTGTTCTCTCCTGTGCTTCGAGGAGTTTTTCCTGCATTTGATTAAAGGCTATACAAACTTCGCCAAATTCGTCCTTACTCTTATAATTAATTGATGTGCTAAAATCACCCTCGCCAATTCGCTTTGCACCGTCTGCAAGATAGCTAAGTGGGACAGTGATTTTTTTTGATGCAAAATAGGTGAAAAGAAAGCTCAAACTTGCAATAATTATAATAGACGCCACGGCAGCACCAATTGAGCGACGAACTGCGTCGACTATAATGTCATCTCCGGTTTCAAATTCTCTTTGTACTGGGATTAGCCTTATATTATACTGTGCAAGATCTTTGTCAATGGACTCTAGTTCGGGTCTATATTCGTTGATTATCTCATTCATTTTTAAATTAGGATCGGGAGAATCCTTAGAGTTTGTTCTGAAAATAAATGTGCTAAATCCGATTATTGCCGACAAGGCAATTGCGACCAGTGCGGCACTCGATATTAGTATTTTGGTACGCATTTTCATACCTATCACCCCAATTTCATTTGTATACTAATTATAATAGATTTTGTATGTAAACTTCAAGTATAAAAGTAATAAACAAAATATAAACTAATAAAATGGTGCAGTTTTTAGAGAAGCTATACATATATAATTAGAGCGTGTCGGTTAATGTTTGTTTAAATTCAGTTTATCTTTTGTTTATGTTTTATAATTTGTGAGTTAAGATTTGGAATTTATACTAAGTCCATAGTTTGGAAACGAAAGGACTTGGATGAAGATGGGTAAGAAACTTCCAGTTAAAAAAATTATTATCGGTGGGCTTGTACTGGCGGCAATTGGTGGAGGAGCATATCTCTTTCTGTCAAAGTCGGGCGGAAATGAAGCGGCAACGGGAATTCAATATACAACAGAAAATCCGACGGTTCAAAACCTGTCGCAGTCAATTTCCGGTACAGCTGCACTAGCGGCAGCGGATTCATACATAATAACATCACTCGTGGAAGAGGAAATACTCTCTAGTTACTTTGAAGAGGGCGATGTTGTTCAAAAGGACATGGTGCTCTACGAGCTAGATAGCAGTGATGCACAAAGCACAATAGAAACAAACCAAATTTCACTCAACGCAAGCCAAAGAAACTATCAAAATGCGTTAGAGGATTTAAATAATCTAACGGTTTATTCAGATGCAAGCGGAACTTTGGTGACACTCAATGTCGAAGCCGGCGACCAAGTTTCAACAAATCAGCCTATAGGAACTGTACAAGATAACAGCACGATGACAATAAAAGTTATGTTCCCAGCAGACGATGCCGATACTTTTTCGGTCGGCGGAATGGCTAATGTGACCTTAGATGGTTCTTACGAAACAGTTCAAGGTACAATTACAAATATTGCACAATCGACAACAATAGGTGTCGGAAACATGCTACAAAAGGAAGTTGAAATTTCAGTTTCAAATCCAGGCGGTATCACAAATGGTCAAGTTGCAACTGCTGAGATTAACGGAGTTTACAGCAGTGCAAGTGCAACATTTGAATATGCATCTGAGCGTGATATTTATGCTGATGTATCGGGAACTGTTGATGTTATATATGCAAATGAGGGTGACCTATTATCATATGGTAGCACAATTTTGACATTATCAAGTGATAGCTTAGAAGACAGTGCGCAAAGCCAATATGAAAACTTGCAAAAGTCTGAAATCTCAATGGAAAACGCACAGCAAACCCTTGAGAAATATGTGATAACATCACCAATTACAGGTACGGTTGTTGAGAAAAACTACAAAACAGGCGAAACAGCAGAACAGGGCGAACCGCTTGCAGTTATTTATGACTTGAGCTATTTATCCCTCACTTTAAATATAGATGAGCTTGATATTTCAGACATGGAAGTTGGGCAAAGTGTCTCGATAACTTCAGAAGCTTTGGAAGGTCAAAGCTTCTCAGGTATAATCACAAAAGTTAGCGTAGTCGGACAGACAAGCGGAGGCGTTACAACATATCCCGTGACGGTTGAGGTTGAAGCCTCGGAGGATTTACTACCCGGAATGAATGTTGATGCAGAAGTGGTTTTAGAAAGTGTTGAAAATGCAATGACTATTCCAAGTTCTGCACTTGAGAGAAATAATAGAGTTTTAATCACAAGTGACTCTCCCAGTGCTGTAAATGCAGTCGAGGGTGCAACTGCCCCAGAGGGTTATGTATATGTAAGTGTCGAAACCGGTCTTGTCACCAGTGACTCTGTACAAATTATTTCAGGACTTACACAAGATGACACAATTGCCTATGCGCAAATGACAATGGGCGGTACAGAAGAAATGAGCGGAATTATGATGCCGGGAATGCCAAGTGAAGGCGGTAGTATGCCATCAGGTGGCGGTGCCGGAATGTCCGGCGGTCGACCACAATAAAATTAGGAGGAAATTTTTATGAACAAGAAGTTATTAATCGAATTTGACCAAGTATCAAAACACTATCAAATGGGTGACACACTTGTAAAAGCTGCAAACGGAATTTCTTTCAATATATATGAGGGCGAATTTGTTGCGATTGTCGGCTCTTCGGGTTCGGGAAAATCAACTTGTATGAATATAATAGGTTGCCTTGATGTTCCAACTGATGGAAATTATAGGCTTGGCGGTGAAGAAGTCGGAACTATGTCACAAAATGAACTTTCCGATATTAGAAATAAAATGCTTGGATTTATATTTCAGCAATATAATTTGTTGCCGAAACTAAACCTAATCGAAAATGTTGAAATTCCCTTAATGTACGCTGGAATGAACGCAAAAGAGCGCAAAAAACGTGCTCAAGACCTTTTGGGAACAGTCGGTTTAGGCGATAAAATCCACCACAAACCCACAGAGTTATCAGGTGGTCAACAGCAGAGGGTTTCGATAGCTAGAGCGCTTTCCGCAAATCCGCCTGTACTTCTAGCTGATGAGCCAACAGGTGCGCTTGATTCAAAAACAGGTAGAGAAGTTCTCTCCATGCTCGTTGACCTACACAAAAAGGGAAGTACTGTTGTTCTAATCACTCATGATAATGACATTGCAATCAAAGCCGAGAGAATTATTAGGCTTGAAGATGGGCTTGTGGTATACGACGGGCCATCAAGTAATCCGCTTGCATTGGTAAAGCACAATACAATAGATAATATAGACAATAAAGAGGAGTTTGCATCGTGAAGTTACATGAGGGTTTTGCCTTAGCGGTTAGAAATATTCTCAGCAGTAAAATGAGGGCACTTCTCACCATGCTTGGAATTATAATAGGCATACTTGCCGTTATTGTAATTGTCGGCTTGGGTAATGGTTTGACCGCATATGTTGAGGGCAGCTTCGCCGAGATGGGCACAAATGTTTTGACTGTAAATGTCATGGGAAGAGGCTCTTCCACCAGAACGGTTGACGACGATGATATGTATGAAATTGTTGCCGATAATCCAGAATATTTAGAGCTTGTTTCGCCGACAGTTTCCATAAATGAAAGCCCTAAAATCGGAACGGAAACGCTTGAAAGTTCAATCATGGGTGTTTCGGAAGATTATTTTGATATCAAAGGATATGAAATTTCACTGGGTAGAAACATAAGCTATTCGGATATAGAAAATAGGCTTGATGTCATAGTCATAGGCGAGTATATAAACTCGACTTACTTCAGCGGCATGGGGCTTGGACAAGAAATTCGTATAAGCGGTGTTCCGTATGAAGTTATCGGAATTATGGAAGCAGAAGCTGAAACAATCGAAGAGGGTGGAACAGATGATGCAATATTCATGCCATACTCAACAGCAAGTCGCAGTTTAGGAACTGGAACTATATCCTCCTATTCTGTTATGATGGTAAACGAAGATTTTGCAACAGAAAGCAAAGAAGTTTTGGAAAATGCACTTTATGAGCATTTTGAAAGCGACAGCGCATATATGGTAATGAGTATAGGCGAAATGCTTGACACAATGACTGCTATGATTGACATTTTGGTATATGTTCTCGCAGGAATTGCCGCAATTTCACTTTTGGTTGGCGGAATTGGAATTATGAATATTATGCTTGTTTCCGTCACTGAGCGAACAAGGGAAATTGGAATAAGAAAATCTCTGGGCGCAAGACAATCATACATCATGCAACAATTTGTTTTAGAGGCAGCTTGCATAAGCGCCATTGGCGGAGTTATGGGCGTTGCACTTGGATACGTGCTCTCGGGTGTTGCAAGCACAATTGCAACAGCACTTTTAGGAACTACATTTTCGGTTGACCCCGGAATTGAGGCTTCAATTTTAGCTTTTAGTATATCGGTTGGTATAGGTATTCTGTTTGGGTATTTGCCAGCGAAAAGAGCATCGGCTCTTAACCCAATAGACGCATTAAGACTTTAATTTTGGAGGAAAATTTAAAATGTTCAAAAGAATAACAGCTTCGGCTTTAGCGGTATGCAGTTTAGTTTCAGTTCTCTCGGTGACAAGCCTTGCAACAGGTGAAAAAAATACAACCATGCAAGCAATAGGCATAGTTGATGGCAGTGAAAATTTAAGTGGGCAAGTTACAAGGGGAGATTTCTCCGAAATGCTTGTAAATGCTTCAATTTATGCTGATACTGTCGGCACAGGTTATGGATATTCATTATACACGGATGTTAAGAGTGACCACACACAAAGCGCTTACATAAAAACAGCGGTTGAAAATGGTTGGATGACGGGTTATATCGACGGCTCATTTAGACCCGACCAAGCGATGAAACTTGAAGAGGCAGTTTCTGCGTTGATTAAGCTTTTAGGTTACACAAACGAGGATTTAGTCGGGGCATATCCCTATGCACATCTATCCAAGGCTTCGTCTTTGGGACTACTCGATGGAGTTTCGGCTCAACAAGGGCAATATATCAGCACAGATGTTGCAATTGACCTAGTTTATAACGCACTTCTCGCCGAAACTAAGGACGGCAAAATCCACGGGGAATCTTTAGGCTACACCATAACAGGTGATGATATAGATTATGCAAGCTTAGTGACAGAGGGAACAAAAGGCCCATATGTCACATATGACGGGCAAATTTCAGTGCCATTTTCAAGCTCAACCGCAACAATTTATCTGAACGGTGAAGAGGCGAGTTTGGCAGATATCAGCTCATATGATGTCTATTATTATCACACAGACATGAACTCAGTTTGGGTTTATGACAACAAAATCACAGGTACAATAACAGCATTAAGCCCTTCAGAAATAGCACCAACAGCCGTTACGGTTTCGGGAAATATCTACAACATAGGAACATCAAACGCAACGCATCAACTTTCAAGCCAAGGTACATATAATATTGGCGATACAGTGACTTTGTTGCTTGGTATGGATGGAAAAGTTACGGAAGTTGTCAGCGGTACAGAGGTAAATAACGTGTATTACGGCATAGCTCTTGGAAGCGAAACAACACTTTCCGCAACAGGTGAATATACACAGATTTCAACTCAAATCGCGTGTACGGATGGCATAATCAGAACATTTTTGCACGATGGCTCTAGCTATGAGGACGGCGAGGAAATCAGCGTAAAAGTCACATCAAACGGCGTTTCTGTTTCTTCACTATCAAGCAAAAGTTTGTCAGGCACAGTGAATAGTGATGGCACAAAAATCGGAAGTTACACACTTGCGGATAATGTCCAAATCATCGACACAGACGACGACGGAAATTTTGCAAAAATCTACACTTCAAGGCTTGCTGGCATGAAACTTACCAGCAGTGATGTGAGCTATTATCAAACAAATTCAGACGGCGAAATCACACACTTAATTTTGGATAATGCCACAGGCGATACTTATAGCTATGGCTATATAATTTCTGCGGAAACAAACGGAAGCGATATGCAAGTAAGTGCGTCTTATGAATATGTGCTTGATGGAAAAATCCAAACACTAAACACCTCTGGAACTATATACAGCGCAAAAGAGGGCGGTGCTAGTTTCAGCATGGAGGAGAGCGGGAAAATTACAAATATTAAGTCACTAAAATCAGTGGATATAGATGAAATTAGCGGAAATATTGCTTATGACAACAACGATGAGTATGTAATTTCTGATAGTGTTGAAGTGATTTTGGAAGATGGATATATTTCAACGAATCTCAATGACCTAGACACAGAAAACTATGATTTTGAAGCTTATTACGACAGCGCAACAGAACAGATTAGGGTTTTGATTGCAGACTTGAAATAGAAAAAATCCGCCGAAAGGCGGAGTTTTTTCTATTTACATGGCAGTTTAGCGCATGGGTTTTTATATGAACAGGGTACATCTTGATTGTTATTATAATACTACTGAGTATGTTAGTCAAGGATTTTTACATACCAAAACATAAAAATAGTACCATAAAATGCTGATGCATTTTATGGTACTATTTTAAAAATTTAAACTATTTTTCGCTTCTAACTGTGATAACACGCATGACGTTAGTTTCGCCACGTTCACCGATTTCGATGTTAACTGTGGGTAGGCCTGCTGTCATAACAACCATATCGCCAGGATTTGCGATGTTTGAAATCATTGAAGGTGTAACTGCATCTTTGACGATTGCTTCTATTTGGAAGTCTTTGTCAGAATATACAGGGATAACACCCCAATAAATTTGCATTCTGCGTAGAACTTCTTCACGAGGTGAAGACGCATACAAAGGAGTGCGTGGGCGGAATTGGCTGATAATACGAGCTGTAAATCCGCTCATTGTTGGAACGAGAATGCAGTCTGCATTCATGTAATGCGCTGTTGCGACTGAAGAGTATGAAACTGATGTGGAAACGTCGTTTTTACGGAATTCTCTACGTTTAATCAAAAGTTTTTCATAATCTAGGTGACCCTCTGTTGTTTCGCAGATAGAAACCATTGTGCGAAGAGCTTCAACAGGGTAGCTACCAGCAGCTGTTTCGCCTGAAAGCATGACGCAGTCTGTGCCGTCATAGACCGCTGTTGCAACGTCAGTAACCTCGGCTCTTGTGGGGCGTGGGTTTTTGATCATTGAGTCAAGCATTTGTGTTGCTGTGATAACTGGTTTAAATGCGTTGTTGCATTTTTTGATGATAATTTTTTGAGTGTGTGGAACTTGCTCCGCAGGAATTTCAACACCCATGTCGCCACGAGCAACCATGATTGCATCAGCAGCTTTTATGATATCGTCAATATTGTCGATACCCTCTTTGTTTTCGATTTTTGCGATGACACGCATATCACTGCGGTATTCACGAAGAATATCTTTGATTTCATAAATGCACTCAGCATTTCTTACGAAGCTAGCCGCAATGAAATCAAATCCCTGTGTGATAGCAAAAACGATATCGTTTTTGTCTTGCTCTGTAAGTGCAGGAAGTTTGATTTTAACATTGGGGACATTGACACCCTTACGTTGTCCAAGCTCACCGCCGTTTAGGATTTTGCACTCTATTTCTGTTTCTGTTGTATTTGTTACTTCAAGTTGAATTAATCCGTCGTCAAGCAAAATACTGCTTCCGACTTCAACGTCTTGGGGCAGGCCTGCGTAGTTGATATGGCCTTTTTGTTCGTCGCCTTCATAAGGCTCTGTTGTGAAAACATATGTTTCACCCTCGACGAGTTTGACTTTGCCACCATTTTTGAGTGTTCCTGTGCGAATTTCAGGACCTTTAGTGTCCATAATAGCTGCGATTGGAAGACCCAATTCTTTTCTTACTTTGTCGAATCTTTCATAACGACCTCTGTGCTCGTCGTAAGTTCCGTGTGAGAAGTTAAAACGTGCAAGATTCATTCCACTTTCCATCAGAGCTTTTAAAGCTTCTTCGTTGTCTACTGCTGGACCTAGTGTACAAATTATCTTGGTTCTTTTTGCCATTAAGAACCCACCTCTTTCCCAATATAGTCTTGAGTATATTATAAATCAGTTTGCAATTGGTTGCAATCCCCAATCGCAAAAATTTTGTAAGAAACTTAAGAAAATTCTAAAATATTTTTGGCACTATTGTCCGAAGTTCTGTTAAAACGAGGGATGTAGAACAGACAGTCCTCGTCTTTGGAAATATAATACATTTTATTTTCAGTACCCAAAGTTGCCTCAAAGCCCAAATCGTCTATCGTGACTTGGCTTTCGCTGTGGGCAGAGCCAAAAGGATAGGCAAATGTTGTCGGGGAATAGCCCATTTTTTCTTTGAATAGGGATTGCAGTTTTGATAAGTCTAAGAATAATCTTGAGCGATATGCGACGAGTTCCTCGCCGTTTTTTCGGTCAATGCCAAGATACCCGTTTGACATGTGGTGCATGTCGTATGAGTGGCTTTGAATTTCAAAAACTCCGCTGTCTTGCATTTCTTTTAGGTTTTCCCATGTGCAGTGAGAATATAGCTCATGTGGTTCGGGATAGTCGGAGTATTTTTCGGTCTCTATGCCAATAATAGATATAACGGCGCACATGTCATATTGCTCTAACATTGGATAGGCGTGTAGATAATTATTAAAATACCCGTCGTCGAAAGTTAAAAGAATTGGTTTTTCGGGCAAGGGTACAGAGGATTTTACATAATTTATCAAGTCCTGCATCACCACAGTGTTATAACCTTGTGACTTTATATATTCAAGGTCCGCTTTTAACATGGCTGGTGTTATAGTGTAGTCATTAACTTTGCTGGGGTCATCAATTATCAGGTGATACATGATTACAGGAAGCTCTATTTTGTCCACCTCGGAAATTGATTTTATATCCGCCCAAACGTCAAAAGAGAACTTAAAAGCAAATACGACTGAGAGTATGGTTATAATAATCCTAAACCGCAAGCTGAATTTACTTAGTTTCTCATTATTTTCCCACATTTATACCACCTCCTTGCTAATAAGTATGTGTGCTATTTTTGCGGATATAAAACAAAAAAGTTTCCAAAACATTAATTGATGTGTTATACTAAAATGATATAATGCCTAAAGGAGGCGAAAAAATGCCCGATTTAAAAGTAATTAGTGAATTTTCACCATCAGGCGACCAACCGAAAGCGATTGAGTTGCTTGCAAATGGAATTGAAAATGGAATAGAAGAGCAAATTTTGCTCGGTGTTACAGGTTCAGGAAAAACATATACTATGGCGAAAGTTATAGAAAAAATTCAGCGTCCTGCACTGATTTTGGCACACAACAAAACTCTTGCTGCGCAGTTATGTTCAGAATTTAGGGAATTTTTCCCTGAAAACTCGGTTGAATATTTCGTTTCCTACTACGACTATTACCAACCTGAGGCATATATACCCCACACAGATACTTATATAGAAAAAGACAGTAGTATAAACGATGAAATCGAAAGACTTCGCCACTCCGCAACTGCAAGCCTTTTTGAGAGGCGTGATGTTATAGTCGTTGCGTCGGTTTCTTGCATATATGGTCTTGGTGACCCTATTGACTATCAAAACTTGGTCATCTCACTTCGTCCGGGGCAAATGCGTAGTCGTGAGGATTTGATGCGTAAGCTTGTCGAAATTCGATACGAGAGAAATGACATGGCTTTTGACAGAAATATGTTCAGAGTTCGTGGTGATACAGTCGAAATTTACCCCGTTTACGCAACAGATTGGGCGATACGTGTCGAATTTTTCGGCGATGAGATAGACAGAATAAGCCAAATTAATGTCGTTACGGGAATTTCTCAGAGAACTCTAATGCACGTTGCGATTTATCCCGCAAGCCACTACGTCACAACTCAGGAAAAAATGGCAGAAGCCATACACGAAATTCGTAGGGAATGTGACGAACAAGTCGCAAAGTTTGAAGAAAACGGTAAACTACTTGAAGCTCAACGAATAAAACAGCGCACAATGTACGATATAGAAATGATGCAAGAGCTTGGATATTGTAGTGGAATAGAAAACTATTCAAGGATTATAAACGGCAGAGAAGCCGGCTCACCGCCTATGACTTTGCTTGATTATTTTCCTGATGACTTTGTTCTGTTCGTGGACGAAAGCCATGTAACGCTACCACAAGTGCGTGCGATGTATGCTGGCGACAGGGCGAGAAAAGAATCGCTTGTGTCACATGGATTTAGGCTTCCGTCGGCTTTCGACAACAGGCCATTGCAATTTGATGAATTTAACGAGAGGATAAAAACTGCAATTTTCGTTTCTGCAACTCCGGCGCCTTATGAGCGTGAGAGAGCGGGACAAATTGCGGAGCAAATTATCCGCCCGACAGGACTTCTTGACCCTGTGATTGAAATTCGCCCTGTTGAGGGTCAAATTGACGACTTGATTGACGAAATTCGAACAAGAATTGAAAAAAACGAGAGAACTTTGGTCACAACGCTCACCAAAAAAATGGCGGAGGACTTGTCCAATTATCTAACAGGTGCCGGCATACGTTGCCGATATATGCACCATGATATAGGCGCATTAGAGCGTATGGAAATTATTCGCTCACTGCGTTTGGGCGATTTTGAGGCTTTGATTGGAATTAACTTACTTCGTGAGGGTCTTGACTTACCCGAGGTTAGCTTGATTGCAATTTTGGATGCGGATAAAGAGGGCTTTTTGCGCTCTGAAACAAGTCTTATTCAGATTATCGGACGTGCGGCGAGAAACTCTGAAGGTACTGTTATAATGTATGCAGACAGGGAAACTCGCTCCATGAAAGCAGCGATTGCCGAAACAGACCGCCGTCGTTCAATTCAAATGGCACACAATGAAGAAAATGGCATAGTTCCAAAGACGATAAGAAAGAGCATCAGGGACATCATAGAAATATCAGAAGCTCCAGAGGACAAAAAACGCAAACAGGGCATTAAACTAACCGAACGTGAAAAACGTGAAGAGATTACAAAACTAGAAAAAGAGATGAAAAAAGCATCTCAATTGCTCGAATTTGAATATGCTGCCATTTTACGTGATAGAATTATCGAATTACGTGGCGAGAAATAAGTTTTGGTGTGTTTTTAGGTTGACATAAGGCACAGTCTGTTATAATATGAAATATCGAGGCATGTATTATGTCTTTGATATAGCAATCGCACTCAGGCAAGAGAGGTAAAAAATTTGGATAAGCACCTAGGGATGTATATACATGTCCCATTTTGTAAGCAAAAATGTAGGTATTGTGACTTTTATTCGGAAAATCGCTCCAGTCACACCATGAATAAATATATGAGAACCATAATTTCACATATAGAAGAGTCGGCACAGATGCTAGAGCCATATTATATAGATACGCTGTATTTTGGCGGAGGCACACCGAGTCTATTCGGTGCAAACCGAATTTGTGAGATTATAAATGTTATTAAGAAAAATGCAAAACTTTTAAAAAGTGCGGAAATAACTGTCGAACTAAACCCAGAAACGACAACAAAGCGTGATTTGAAGTTGTTGCAAGCTGAGGGCGTTAATAGACTTTCTATAGGCTTTCAATCGGCAAATGACGATATTTTAAAGCTCATCGGCAGACGACACGACTATAAACAAGCTGTGAAAGCCTATAAGCTTGCACGTGAGCTTGGTTTTATGGACATCAGCGTCGATATAATTTATGGCTTGCCCAGTCAAAGCAAAAGCGATTGGGCGGACACTCTTTCAAAAATCATGGCATTAAGACCTGACCATATTTCATGTTATGGACTGAAACTGGAAGAGGGGACACCGCTTTGGAATGAGAGAGATTCGGGGATTTTCCCGACTGACGACGACCAAGCGGATATGTATTTATATGCCGCGAAAATGCTTGAAGACCACGGATATTTTCAATACGAAATTTCTAATTTCTGCCACGAAGACCATGAGTCACGACACAATATGAAATATTGGCGCATGGACGATTATGTGGGATTTGGCCCTGGGGCGCACTCATGTATAGACGGTCTTAGATACAGTTATGTAAAAGATACTGAAAAGTATATGAAAGGCGTGACAGGAAAAGGCGAAATCATAGACGAATATGAAAAAGTCCAAAGGCTTGACATGGCGGCAGAATATATAATGCTAGGCATGAGAACGGCTTATGGCATTAGTTCAGCCGAATACAAAAAGGTATACCGAAGCGATTTCGAACCATTGGAAAACTTACTGATAGAAATGGAAAAGCGAGGCTATGCCAGAAACACAGGACTGCGTTGGCGGTTCACGCATACGGGGTTTTTGCTATCAAATACGCTAATTGGGATGTTGCTTGACGTCCAAGCGGAACATAAATTGCAAGGAAATCCATGGGTTAGAGATGAAGTACAAAGATAAGTACAAAAAGGAGTTGAGCGATATTAAAACAGCTAGCAAAACAACAGGAACAAAGGCAAAAAGCACAGGTACAAAAACAACAAAAACCGCTAAAGTGACCAATACACCCAAAAAGAAAAATGGAGCTAAAGCAGGCATTATCGCAGGATGTGCAGTGGCTTTGACGGCTGTTCTTGGGACTACGCTTTCGGCTATGTACGTAAACGGTTTGGAGACAATTTATCCAAATGTCAGTTTTTACGGCGCTGAAATTGGCGGAATGACAGCGGAAGAAGCTTCCGAAGTGCTCACTGATGTGGGCTTTGGCAGTTCTGACAGTTCGATTTCTGTTTCACTTCCACTGGACCAAACATTGGAAATAAGCTTTGCGGATGCATATATAGAGCAGACTAATATGGAGGTTGCAAACACCCTCTATGATTACGGAAGAGATGGAAATATGGTTTCCAATCTCATTACTTACTTACGCTGTCTTGTAAACGGTTACGAGCCGAGTGCAATGGATATTTTAGAAGTTGACGAAGCAAATGTGAGCGATATGGTGAGAGAAAAAGTTCAAGCTGTTAATGCTGAGCTTATGGGCTCTGGGCTTACAATTGGTGAAACATCAATTGTGGTCTACAAGGGCGCGACGTCAATGACAGTTGACGAAGCCGAAATTCAAGCTCTAGTCTCTGAGGCTATAGAAAGCGGAAACTTCACACAGCTAGACTACACCCCTGTAAGCACAGGCGGTGACGACATAAACCTCGACGATGTGTATAACACTGTACACAAAGATGCTAAAAACTCTGAATACGACCCTGTAACGATGAGTGCAACCGAAGATGTGAGGGGAGTTACATTCGACCTTAATTCCGCAAAAGCGATGTGGAATTCTGCGTCAGTTGGGGATAAAGTCGAAATTCCACTCAATATAACAGAGCCAGAAATCACTCAAGACTATCTAAATTCGAGACTTTTTGCAGATGTACTATCTGAAAAGTCGACAAGCCTTGCAGGTAGCTCATGGGGAAGAATTGAAAATGTCAGACTTTCCGCCGAGGCGATTAATGGCTTGGTTCTAAACCCTGGCGAAGAATTTTCATTCAATGAAGTGGTCGGACAAAGAACTGCTGACAAAGGCTATCAAATTGCCGGCGCATATTCAGGCGGTCAAGTTATCTCTGAATACGGCGGAGGAATTTGCCAAGTTTCGTCCACTATTTATTACTGCACACTATATGCAAATCTTGAAAATACTTCAAGATTAAGCCATATGTTTACAGTTGGATATCTTCCACTGGGACTAGATGCAACGGTCAGCTGGGGCGCGCCTGAATATAAATTCGTAAACAACAGAGAATATCCCATAAAAATAATTTCCTATGTCGAGGACAATCAATGCCATGTTCAAATTTTGGGAACAGATGTTGACGGCAGTTATGTTGAAATGACTGTTGAAACTTGGTATAATTCCGACGGTAGCACAGGTGCACAATCATATCGCCACGTCTATGACGCTAGTGGAAATTTGATTAGCAGTGAGCCTGAGTCGGCCAGCCGTTACAGCCAACCCGGTAGTGAGGAGGACAACCCAGAGCCTGAGGAAAGCGAAAATCCAGAAGAGGGCGAAGAGGGTGAAGAAGGCGAAGAGGGCGAAAACCCCGAAGAGCCAAGCGAAAGCACACCTCCAACAGAAACCGAAACTCCGACAGAGAGTGCACCTCCAACGGAAGAGCCAACTGTGACGGAAACACCTACGGAAACACCACCAACCACCGATGTTCCGACTGCGACAACGACACCTGTTGAGACAGTGCCTCCGACAGAGCCAACAGCGCCACCTGTCGAAGAAACTCCGATAGTTGAACAACCAGTGGAACAGCCAGTTGAGCAACCTGTCGAGCAACCAGTTGAACAACCAACAGAACCGGCACTGGATACAAGTACCGACGGCGGTAGAAGATAAGAAAAAATAAGGGGACAAATTAATGAAAAAGACTTTTTATATAACAACTCCGATTTATTACCCATCCGACAAGCTTCACATGGGGCACGCATATTGCACAGTTGCAACAGACGCAATGGCGAGATACAAAAGACTTACAGGACATGACGTTTTGTTTTTAACAGGAACTGATGAACACGGTCAAAAAATCGAAGAGCGTGCAAAAGACGCTGGAAAAGATCCTAAAACTTTTGTCGATGAAATAGTCGAGGGCGAGGGTGGAATTTTAGACCTTTGGAAGCTCATGAATATCTCAAACGAGAGATTTATACGCACAACCGACACTTATCATGAGAGTGCTATTCAGAAGATTTTCAAGACAATGTACGATAAAGGCGACATTTACAAGGGAAAATACACAGGCAAATATTGCAAACCCTGTGAGGCTTTCTGGACAGAAAGCCAGTTAAAAGATGGAAAATGCCCTGACTGCGCCCGTGATGTTGTTTATGCTGAGGAGGAGGCATATTTCTTCCGTCTCTCCAAATATGCAGACAAAGTTCGTGACCTTTTGGAAAACACAGATTTCCTAGAGCCACGCTCACGTGTCAACGAAATGGTGAACAATTTCATCAAACCGGGTCTTGAAGATTTGTGCGTTTCAAGAACAAGCTTTTCTTGGGGCGTCCCTGTTGATTTTGACCCTGGCCATGTTGTCTATGTCTGGGTTGATGCGCTGTTTAACTACACAACTGCGTTAGGATTTTGCAACGAACAATATTCTGATTATGACAAATATTGGCCTGCTGATGTTCATTTTGTCGGCAAGGAAATTGTACGTTTCCACGCTATAATCTGGCCTGCTATGCTCATGAGCATGGAAATGCCACTGCCAAAAAAAGTCTATGGTCATGGTTGGCTTTTGCTTGACGGCGGAAAAATGAGCAAGTCAAAGGGAAATGTTGTTGACCCATTCATCTTGTCCGAGAGATATGGAGTTGATGCACTGAGATTTTTCCTTCTTCGTGACTTCCCATTTGGTTCTGACGGCAGTTTTTCAAATGAAATACTCATCAGCCGTATAAACACTGACCTCGCAAATGACCTCGGAAATTTGGTCAGCCGTACAACTGCGATGATTGAAAAATATTTTGACGGAACTCTTCCAAGCGAGAGAAAATCCGATGATTTAGACAAGGAACTTGTCGCTATGGCTTCTGCTCTACGTGGAACATATGAGACTGAAATGGAAAAATATGCATTCCAAAACGCATTGTCTGAGACATTCAAAGTCATCTCACGTGCGAACAAATATATAGACGAAACTGCGCCGTGGATACTTGCAAAAGACATGGAGGCAAATGGCTCAAGACTTGCGATGGTCATGTATAATTTGATTGAAACTGTTAGAATTTGCTCTGTTTTATTGCTACCATTTACTCCCGAAAGCTCAGTTAAAATCTTTGAGCAATGCGGAGTTTGTGAAGAACTTCAAACATGGGAAAGCGCATCTGATTTCGGAAAACTTACCGATGTCACAGTAAAAAAAGGCGATGCAATTTTCCCAAGACTTGACCTTGAAAAAGAGCTTGTCGCACTGGAAGAAATTTCTGCACAACTTAACAAAAAAGCCGGTGCAATTGAAATCGAACCCCTAGCGGAAAATGTCGATTTTGAGACATTTTGCAAGAGTGATTTCCGTGTGGTTAAGGTTTTGGACTGCCAAAAAGTTAAGAAAAGCGATAAACTTTTGTGCTTTAAACTCGACGACGGAACAGGCACAGAGCGCCAAATCTTGTCTGGTATAGCAAAATTCTATCAGCCAGAGGATTTAATCGGAAAAACTTTGGTTGCTATCGTAAACCTACCACCAAGAAAAATGATGGGCAAAGAGAGCTGTGGTATGCTGATTTCTGCAACCCACACCGAAAATGGCGAAGAGAAACTTAATTTGCTGATGGTTTCTGATGAAATTCCAGCAGGAGCTAAACTCTGCTAATATAAAATAAAACTTCCACTCAAAATTTGGGTGGAAGTTTTTTGTATCATATTGTAAAAGAAAAGTCACCAAAAAACTCATCGAAGACTATCCCCTAATTAAATTTTATTAAAGCGTCTCGTTTACCGAATAATTAAGCTCCGTCCAGAGGTGCATTTTACCTGCTGCTGTAACATCGCGTCTGTCGATTTTGATAATAGGATTTTTAACACCACCCGAAGCTGCAAGCTCTCCAAGCCAAGGGCGGATGATTTTTTCTGCCTCTGCTACAGCGTCGTCCAATTCTTCAAAATCAGATATTCCAAATGGATGGTGCACCCTCAAATCGCCACTGCTCAAGCGCGAAATGAGTATAACACCCGAAAATGCAAATGTTCCAACCGCCGCACCGATAGCGCCGGCAACTTCGGCTTTTTCGGCAACAAGAGCGGTGCTACCCAATAATTTTGCAACACTGTTCGTAAGTAAAATCGCAGGTGCGCCAGCGCCGATTAAAGTGCCGTTGAGCTGAAGTTTTATCATGTTGTGCAGTTTATGGTCGACTTTTAGGGCTTTTGTGAAAAGCTCGGTGATTTCTGCTCCTATGGTCGAGGGGAGAAGTGCACTCTGTATGCTTTTTTCAAAAATTGCCAAGGCAATATTTCTGGTCATTTGGTCAAAAACTTTCGCCGCAAAATTCTCAGCAGAATCACGTTTATTTGTTAGAAGGCATTTTGCGCCGAGCACTGAAGCGTGTGAATCCCAACGCTGAAATGTACCTAAAACATGAAAAGCATCTGTTGGAGTGAAGCCGGCAAGGTCGATATATCCCTCTTTGGCAAGCCCTGTGACATAGCTTGGCGTTACATATTCGAATGCAGGGTCACGTGAAATGGAGTAAATTGAAATGGGCTTGTCTATGATAAGAGAGAGCAGACGAAGCTTATGCTTGTCTGTTGCCTCACGTTTTTTTGTTGGCAATATGAATAGAGGCTCGTTTGAAAGGAAGTCGAAACTGGTTCTTCTTAAATCCTCTAAGATGCATGGGTATTCACTTGCAAGAACACAAAGTGGTTTTACCCTCAGTGGGCCAATCGCAATTTGGTCGTTTTTGCCGACACTGACTCGGCTGTCTCCGCCTTGTCCAAAAGTGAATATATCTATGCTTTTTATGAGCGTTTTATGGTCGCCGACACATGCGCCAGAGCGACTGATTTGAGGTTTTCCCTCGCCATCAAGGGCGATAATATCGGCGGTTGTTCCGCCTATATCACAAATCCAAGAGTCGCAATTTGCCTTTGACTTTGCGGCTAAGAAGCCAGCTCCGACGGCACTCGCCGCAGGCCCTGAAAGAAGCATTTCTACAGGGTGGAGCATTGCCCATGCTTCGCCAACCGCAGTTCCGTCACCACGGACGACGGTTAAGGGGGCTATAACCCCTCTTTTTTCTAAAATATTTGTAAGAGAATTTATTAATTGTATTATAATAGGTATAAGACCGGCGTTGAGCGAGGCTGTCGCCGCACGTCTGTACGCATTTAGTTCCCAAGTAAGCTCATGACCGCTAGTGACATATATGTCAGGGCGCATTTCTTTGATTATTGCACTGGCTTTAATTTCGTGCTCAGGATTTCTGATGCTGAAATAACCCGAAATTGCGATTCCCTCTATATCATCGGATAACTCGTTTATAACAGCACGCAAAGCTTCTTCGTCCAAGGGGGCGAGCTCTTCGCCGTTATATGAATGTCCACCACCTATAACGCTTACAGTGCCTGTTCCGAGTCTATTTGCCTTGCTCGCTTCATTTGCGTCCTTGCCGCTATATCCAATTAGTATCAGCTTAACAGGGCGCATTCTGTTTTCGACAATGGCGTTTGTTGCAAAAGTAGTTGCGAGATTGACGCCTTTTATACTGGAGGCGTCAACATTTTGCAGAATGAGCTCAATGCCCTCGTCAAGTGTTTTAAGCATATTTTCGTGACATGTGGAAATCTTTGTAGCGTCGATTACTTCCTTTGAAGTAGTGTCAAATAGCACCAAATCGGTAAAAGTTCCGCCGGCGTCAATACCAAGTGTTATGGTACGGCTGTTGTTATCGGACATTTATATTTCCTCCTGTAATCTAAATTGCATAAAAAGTCAGTATATTGTCTGATTATACTATAGTGAAATACAAAAGTCTATATAATAAATAAACATGAAAACAAACTGTAATGTTAAATTTATCCTATCAGGCTCGCAAGGACGGGGGAAATTGCTTCCGAAAAAATTTCTGTTGCTATCAAAGCTTCGGAAAAAGTATTTCCTGTACTTCCTATTTCAAGAATCAATGAGCCTGTGGTGAGTTGCTGATTATATCGCTCCTCGACAATTGCAGTGGGGCGCATCAGCGTTGGATGGACATCGGTGACGCATTTTTGCAGTAACAAAGCGAGCTTTAAATTTTCTTCCCAATTGGGATGCTCAAGTCCGTTTGCGCCTGTTCCAACGAGAAGCATGACTTGCGCCGAGGCTTTGTCTTCAACCTCTGCGTAAGTCCTGAAAATAGTGTCGCCCTCGCCAATTGCATCCCTGTGTATGTCAAATACTATTTTAATAGTAGGGTGCTGAGAAAGATGGGCTTCTATGGCTTCGGCACTCCTAGAATATGAGCCTGAATAGCTTGGATAATCATAAAGTGAAGTGTCGTGAATTACGGAAATTCCGTTTTGAGTTAAAATATCGGTCATAATATTTCCAAGTGCTATTACATTATAATTAGTATCGGTTGTCCTCATATAGTCACTCTCGGAATAAATTTCCCCAATACCTTGTGTAAAGGACTCAGTGCCGTGGGTGTGGATGATTAAAACCTGTGGTGAATTTTCCTCAAGTGAAATGTTCATCCCCTCGTTCATAAGTGCTTGTGAGTCTATGTAAAAATCAGTCCTGTTGTCGAGTGATAAAGCGCCGTACCCCTCGGTTGGTAGCTCGAAAATTTCGCTCGTTGGGGTGGGGCTTGCTGTTGCGATTGGTCTTTCAAAAACAACAGGAACAGAGGTGTATTCTTCATTGCCTTGCTCTTCGCTTGTCTGCGTGTCGGGGGTAAAATCAGAAATTCCGTGCTCGCGCTCAAGGCTTGCGGAAATTAACTCACCACCCGTAACCACCTCATCAATCCACCGAATTGCATAGTCTCCCGCCCCTGCGGCAAGTGCGAATTGAGTAGCGGCAATTACCATAATTATACAAACGAAACCCTTCTTCTTCATCTCGTTCCTCCTCTCAAGTGTGCTAGAATATCCTATGATTTTAAATGTAAAGATATTCCTACTTGATTTTTTATTCGTTTTGTGGTAAAATACGCTCGGTATACCTGAAAATTCGTCAAAATGCGACTTTTCAGTGTCAAAATTTGGAGGTAATTATATGACAACGGTTTACAAGACTCACGGAGTCTGCTCAAGAGAGATGCAAATAGACACCGAAAACGGTATTATAACAGATGTTCGCATCATCGGAGGATGTCCCGGAAACCTTTATGGACTGTCCAAACTGGTTAAAAATATGGAAATTGATGAAGTTATAACACGTTTACGTGGAATTTCATGTGGTGAAAAATCAACATCATGTCCAGATCAACTCGCAATTGCTCTTGAAGAAATCAAGGCAAACGAAAAAAGCGCATAGAAAAAGTGTATAATCTGATTTACATAATTCAGTGGTTTGGTTTACAGAAGAAAATTTTTGTATGACAAAAATTTGTCGAAATCGGCAAGAATGAGTAGTTTTCGTTAAAACCAACAGAGAAGCAAAACACAATATATAGAATTTTTGTTGCTAAAAATTCAATTTGATTTGACATATATTGTGGTTCTAAAAATTGCTTACATATCTTAAAATAATTGTTTGTGCAAAATGACGGTTGATAAGATGTGAATAAAATGCGATAATTATAGGACTAGAAATATCTAAAAATTCTATTTTTAGATATAGATTTTAAAGAGGAGAGGTAGTATGCGAACGATTTTAAACAGAATAATTGCAATGAGCTGCCTCGTATTGTTAATGAGCAACTGTTTTATCGGTGCGACAAATACCATAAAAGCAGAAGTTACTCTTCCGCTGCTAAATGTTCAAACGACATCAAGTGAACAAGCAAGACATGATGACGATAACATTTACAGGATGACACTTGTGTCCTCGCTTGCTGCTGCAAGTTATGCAAACCATGTCCCTTGGCAACAGGATGTTAAGGAGCTGGAGTGCAAACAAGACGGCAAAACTGTGAGCGTGGATTATACGGAAGTGCTTATCGACAATAACGACGAGAGAGTGGGAACAGGTTATTTTACAAATAACACCACTTATGTAAGCGTAGATGCATTTGCAAAATTCTTGAGTATCGATTTCAACTACGGAAAAGACACTAAAACGAATACAGCTTCATACACAACAGATGGATTAGAAATTATAATTCCTGATGATGGATTTTATGTGCTCGCAAATGAAAGAGCGCTACCAACCGATTTGATTTTCACTGCTGACAGCAAAATTCTGTTGCCAATTGATTTCTTAGCGGAGATTTTTGGCTGTGACATTCATTGGGATGAAGAAAAAGGCATAGTCACAATAGAAGAAACAAGCGATGGATTTATTGCCTCGGCTGATGAAGTTTACGTTGAGGATGATTTATTCTGGCTGTCAAAAATTATACATGCCGAAGCAGGAAACCAAGGTATGGATGGCATGCTAGGCGTTGGAAATGTGGTTTTAAATCGTGTAACCGACCCGACTTGCCCCGACAATATTCATGATGTTATTTTTGATGACCGTTATGGAACGCAGTTTAGTGTTACAGAAAATGGAACTATTCATCTCGAACCCACAGAAGAAGCGATTATTGCTGCAAAGTTATGTTTAGAGGGTTATAACAACGTCGGAAACAGTATTTATTTTGTAAACCCTGAAATAGGAACAACTCTCTGGTTCAGAGAAACGAGAACCTTTGTTGCAAGAATAGGAAATCATGATTTTTATGCTTGATAATGTAGAATTGTTCATAATTTTATGCTAAAATTAAGGGTATGCAGGACATTGCATACCCTTTTACATTTATTACCACACGGGAGGCTATTGTGAATTATGGATAAGTTATACCGATTTATTTCGGGGAGATATGGAAATGACCAGCTGAGTTGCGCAATGCTTATAGTGGCTCTTTTGTTCAATTTGTTCTTCAGATTCACTGCATTTGGCATATTTGGACTGCTGGGAATGGCGCTGACAGGACTGGTTGTATATCGTATGCTCTCTCGAAATGTACCAAAAAGAAGAGAAGAAAATAGGCGTTTTGTTTGTCTATGGACAGATGCGAAGCGCAGTTTTAATGATTGGAAAATTAGAAAAGCTCAGTCGAAAGAGTTTAAATTTTACAGCTGTCCCGACTGCAAAAATATGCTGAGAGTGCCACGTGGCAAAGGAAAAATCCATATAACTTGCCCGAAGTGTGGCCAGCGATTTGGGGGAAAAACATGAGAGAAATATTGCAAAGTGGCTTTTCAGAGCTGAATTTACCGATTTCAGATTTGCAAATTGAGAAGTTTGAAAAGTTTTATGAAATGCTGTCAGAGAAAAACAAGGTCATGAATTTGACCGCTATCAGTGGCAAAACAGATACCGCACGTCTACATTTTTTGGACTGTGCTGCTGTTTTAAATGCCACTGATTTTCGCTGTAAACAGGTGATTGATGTCGGCACCGGTGCGGGGTTTCCTGGGATGCCCTTGATTATCGCCTGTCCGGAAATTGAAAAAATCACGCTTTTAGATAGTTTGAATAAACGAATTAGCTTTTTAAGCGAATGTGTGGAAGAACTTGACATTCAAAATGCTGAACCTATACACGCAAGAGCTGAGGATGCAATCGAGTTGCGTGAGAATTATGACATCGCAGTTTCAAGAGCGGTGGCGAGGCTTAATGTGCTGTGTGAATTCTCACTGCCCTTTGTCAAGCTTGGAGGGGTGTTCATCGCAATGAAAGGCCCTAAAGCGACAGACGAGCTCTCAGAAGCGGCAACGGCTCTGGAGATTTTAGGGGGAGAGATTTTGGAAGAAATTGAGTACAAAATACCACAAACTGACATAGTACACACCTTAGTAGTTATCAAAAAAGTTCGAAATACGCCTGAAAAATATCCGCGAAAATTTTCAGCAATTAAAAAATCACCACTATAAAATCAAAGAACACTAAAGTAGTTGTCTTAACAGCTTTAGTGTTCTTTTTATTATATGGTTTTTCGAAATTTTACACTGATAAAAATTAAGAGTGCAATTGTGAGAGCTGAAATTCCAATTCCAATTGCGAAACCTTGCGGAGTGAACACAAGTGAAACACTCTCGGTGTTTTCGGGGAGCTTTGCAGTTAGGAGTGCGTCAGCGAATATTTCACTCTCAAGTTCAACTCCATCAGCAAAGATTTTCCAGCCCTCGTCATAAGGAATTGAGGTAAATAAATAAGTGCTGTTTTCAGAGTTCAAAATCACGTCAACTTCTCTCGCGCCTACTTCTGTTTCGGCTTGGGGAATGTTAGAAATCACATCTGTGAATTTTTCTGAATTAAAGCTTTTTATAAGGATATATGGCTCGATTAGGGGCTGATTTGTGCAAGAAAGTGTTATATTAATGGTTTCATTTGCTGTAAAATTGCCAAGAAAAGAGTTGACACCCTCTTGGTAGTAATTAACAAATTTCGGCAGCTCGACATCATTTACGTACACTGTAAAATCTGTGGACGGACTGATATTTGCATAGACATCACCGTCGATTTTTGTGGTAAAAGTGATGTGGACAGCGTGGTCTTGAACTTCGTAAGAAAGGTTCTCGACATCCTCCCAAACACTTCCCTCATATGGCTGTATGAACTTTAAAAGGCTCTCCTGATTGGCAAATTTATCGTCGGTAAACTCGGGTAAATTTCCAGTTGTAGACGAAACAAGAGGGAGTGTATTTTTACTCTCGTAAAGAGTGATGTCGCCATTGCTTGAAATTGCTTCGTAATTTCCCCATGGAAGTCCTTTTATAAGCAGGAATCTTACAGAAAAAAGGTAGTCTGTTAGGGGGCTTGCACCGTAATAACTGCTCCAAAAATACTCCTGTGCAAGCCCTAAATCGTAGAGCATGTTGTTGGTCTCGTCTGAAAACGAGGAGCTGTAATGCGTGATTCCGTTGTAAGAAAGCGAAGCGGCGTCGTTTTTAGAGCGCTCGAAATCTTTTTCCAAACGGAAAAATTCCTCACCAGCTATGCTGTTTGCCTCGTCTATGAACGGAGTTAATTCCTCGTGAAAGTCTTTGAAGTCGTCTGCTTGGTCATAAGCAAATTGATTATTTAAACCCGAAATCATATGGCTTGCGTTGTAAGTCATTTCACCCAAAATAATGAAAATCAGGGCTATAGAAACAACTTTTTTTGTTCTGATAGAGAAGAAATTTTCAATTGAGTTATAAGATTTTGTTGCAATATAGACGGCAAAAAAGCCAAAAACAAAGGCATATCTAAACGGAAACCAGCTTGGATATTTCATTGCGTGCCAAAAAATATCGAGAGGAACTAGGTAAAATGATGCCTGCAAAAAGCCGAATAAAAACAGGCTTGAAATCCGTTCCCTTATGGGAAAATCTGAGTTTAAAACAAAACAAATCATAAAAATCAAACATGTTATACCGACAAAAATCGAGGGCAAACCGCTGTTAGTTATGCTGTCGTAAGTGGCGGGAAGAAATTTATCAAACAAATCGATAAGCTCAAAATTTGTTAGACCATCAGGACTTAGACTATAAGAAATTCTCCCACCAAAAAGGGCATACAGGGTCGGAATTGTGACAAAAGATGTAAGACCAACTGCGCTGATGGTCGAAATTATTGCAAGTTTTAGCCTTGCCAAAATTTCTCTAATGCTGAGTTTTAACTCGCCAATACAGCGAAGCATAAAATATAAAAATGCAAAAATAAATGCCATATATGCCGTGTAGTAATTGGAAAAAATCATGACGGTCAGAGTGACTAAAAACAGTTTTAACCTCTGTTTATCAATTATTCTGTCAACACCAACAATTAAAATCGGGAGCCATAAAACACCATCAAGCCACATCAGGCACATGGAATATACCATGGTGTATGACATCAGCGAATAGCACAGCGAAAATGCAACATGCTGGAATTTTGCGAGACCAAATCTGCTATTTAAGAAGAAGCAAAAGGTCATGGCGGATAGTCCGATTTTGAGTAAAGTTAAAATATAAATGGAAGTTTCCATATTTTCTCTGGGAAAAAGCAGAACTAAAAATGAAAATGGGCTGCTCAAATAATAGGTGAAAAGAGGCAAAAATCCACTTCCCATGGCATTTTCCCACGAATAAAGTAGCTGATTTGGGTCAGATATCCCATGCAGTGAAGCAAAAAAACTGGAATATTGGTCTGACATATCCATGATAAGCAAACTTTTTTCACCGCCGGGATAAATACCATTTAGAGCAAAAGCGAAAGCCGCCGCTACTGTCGCTAAAATAAACGACAGTAAATAAACGGCGGTTGTGTTTTTTAAATATTTGTTATTGCTTAGCACTTGAAATCTCCTAAAAGAATGGTTATTGCGTCTCTTCTTGTGGCATAAGTCGAGGCGAGAGATTTACTTCGGGCATAATCTCCGCTGAAATTGACAAAAGCAATTTTTCCAGTTGACTAACCTCGTCCGCTGAAAATTTACACCTTATTCTATCCATTACTGCGCTGATATAATCATAGGTTATGTGGCTATAACTCAAATATTTTTCAGTTACTTCCAAATAAAATTCCCTCTTATCTTCGCTGTTTTGGACCTTTTTAATATACCCTTTTTTGATGAGGTTATTAATTTTATAAGCCGCATTTGGCGAAGAAATTTGAGCAAATTTGGCAAATTCGCGCACTGTTGGGCGGTTTAAGGCATGGATAACTTCAGCGCAAAAAGCCTCAACCACTGATAGGCTAGCCTCGCGATTTTCGAAGCTTGCAAACACTGATTGGTAGAAATTGAGCTTAAATTTTGTATAAACTTCAGCAAAATATCGTTCAAGCATTTCTGACACCATACCCAAAATAATTAGTCTGCAGCAACCACAAATGTGAGCTCTGCTTGCGCAGCGACTTTTCCGTTGACTGTCGCTTTAGCAATTCCGTAGCCGATTGGCCCTTTTTTCTCGGTGAGCTTGCACTCAAGCGTTAGGACGTCTCCGGGGACAACTTGTTGCTTAAATCTGCAATTTTTAATCCCACCGAAAAGTGCAATTTTACCCTTGTTTTCCTCAAGTGAAAGTATCGCAACTGCGCCGACTTGCGCCAGAGCCTCGACAATCAAAACGCCCGGCATTACAGGATAATTTGGAAAATGACCCTGATAAAAATACTCAGTTGCAGTTGTTGTCTTTATGCCAACCGCATATTCACCCGGTACAAAATCTGTGATTTTGTCGACGAGCAAAAATGGGTATCTGTGAGGAATAATTTCCTGAATTTGTGTTGAATTTAATTCCATTTCAGGCACTCCTTAAACTTTTTTGAATAAAAGTGATACGTTATGACCGCCAAAGCCCAAAGAATTTGACATGCCGTATTCTGTTGAAATCTCACGCTTTACGTTTTTAACAACGTCAAGGTTGCAGTCGGCGTCCTCTTCCTTATAGCCGATTGTTGGAAGCGCCACACCCTCTGTCAATGACTTCATGGTCATGATTCCCTCGACAGCACCAGCCGCCCCGAGAAGATGTCCTGTCATGGATTTTGTGCCGGAAATTGCAACTTTTTCTGCACTGTCGCCGAAAGCGAGTTTTACAGAAAATGTTTCGCATTTATCGTTCATTGGTGTGCTTGTTGCATGAGCATTGATGTAGCCAACCATATCAGGTGTTACACCTGCGTCAAGCATTGCTTCGCTCATAGCACGAGCCGCACCGCTTCCGTCCTCACAAGGTGCTGTAATGTGGAAAGCATCGCAAGTTGCGCCGTAGCCGACGATTTCACCTAGAATTGTTGCACCACGTTTAACAGCGTGCTCATACTCTTCGAGTACGACAATACCAGCGCCCTCGCCCATTACAAAGCCGTCACGGGCTTTATCGAATGGAATACTCGCTCTTTTTGGGTCGTGGCTTTCGGATAGCGCACGAAGCGATGTAAAGCCACCTATGCTAAGTGGAGTAATTCCGCTTTCAGTACCACCGCAAACGGATACTTCAGCATAACCATCACGGATAGTTCTGAATGAATCGCCGATAGCGTTTGCAGACGACGCGCAAGCGGTTACAACGCCTGAGCAACTTCCTTTACAGCCGTGCATAATTGCAATCGCACCAGCTGCCATGTTTGAAATAATCATAGGAATGAAATAAGGAGTTACTCTGTCAAAACCTTTTTCAAGTCCTTTTATATGCTCGGATTCTATAGTGTCAATGCCACCGATGCCACTTGATACGTTTACTATGCAACGTGTCATGTCGGTATTTTCGGCAGAAATTCCACTTTGTTTAACCGCTTCCATAGATGCGATTAGAGCATATTGAGTAAATGTTGCGTATTTTCTGGCTTCTTTTCTATCAATATAATCTGTGACATTAAGCTCTTTGACCTCGGCGGCGAGTTTTACTTTGCGGTCGCTTGTATCAAACTTTGTTATTAAGTCTATACCACAAACTCCGTTTTTCGCATTTTCCCACATCTTTTCGACATTATTGCCGATAGGTGTAACTGCACCCATGCCTGTTATAACAACTCTTCTTTTCATCTAGTCCACCTCATTATTAGTGCATACACATTCCGCCGTCGACGGAAAGAGTTTGTCCTGTTATGTACTTTGCCTTGTCAGACGCTAAAAAAGCAACCGCATCTGCAACATCATCGGGAGAACCGAAACGATTTTGCGGAATTTGTGCCATCATGGCTGTTCTAACACCTTCTGAAAGTTCGTGCGTCATGTCGGTTTCGATAAATCCAGGGGCGATTGCATTTACAGTGATATTTCTACCACCGACTTCACGTGCAAAAGCCTTTGTCATGCCGATTACACCAGCTTTTGAAGCACAGTAATTGACTTGACCTGCGTTTCCGATTAATCCGACAACGCTTGCAATATTTATAATTCTTCCGCTTTTTTGCTTTAGCATCAAACGGCTGACGGATTGCATCATGTTGAATGTGCCCTTTAAGTTGACGTCAATAACTGCGTCATAATCCTCGGGTGACATCTTCATTAATAGGTTATCCTTTGTAATTCCTGCATTATTGACCAAAATGTCAACTTTTCCGAAATTTTCAGTGGCAGTTTTTACAATATTCTGACAGTCATCAAAAACCGCAACATTTCCCTTAACCGTCACGGCAGAAACTCCAAATGCACGGCATGCTTCGGCTGTTTCCTCCGCCGCTGTGCTACTGCTTGAATAGTTGATAACGACATTAGCGCCCTCTTTTGCAAGCGCAATGCAAATTGCTTTGCCTATGCCTTTGCCGCCACCTGTGACTATGGCTGTTTGTCCTTTCATACGGTTAACCTCTCTCTTTTATCTCGGAAACGGTTTTTGTAAAAGTCTCCATGTCCTCGATATTGTATGATTTAATATCAGAAACTGTCTTTTTAATAAATCCTGACAGAGTTTTTCCCTGTCCGATTTCTATAACGGTATCCACGCCTATGGACTGCAAATATTTTACGCTCTCCTCAAAATGGACGGAGCTTTTAACTTGCAGTGCAAGCAAACTTTTAAGCTCGTCGACATTTTCAGCAGGTCTTGCAACGGCATTTAAAATCACAGGGATTTTAGGCTCTGCAAAGTTTTCGGCATCGAAACGCTCTTTCAGTGCCTTGTATGCGCTGTCCATGATTTCGGTGTGGAATGGGCCTTCGGTGTCCAAAAATAAAGTCCTTTTTGCGCCTTTTTCTTTGCAGAGCTCGGCCGCTTTTTCAACTGCTTTGGTTTCACCTGAAATTACAATTTGCCCAGGACAGTTTAGGTTTGCCACGCTGACTAGTCCAAGAACTGAGGCTTCTTTACAGCAAGCCTCTATAGTTTCACGGTCTAGCATCAAAATTGCCGCCATTTTGCAGTCAATTCCGCTCGCTGCCTCTGTCATCTTTTCCGCACGGAAATTTATGATAGAAACGACTTGCTCGTCGGTGAAAACTCCGCCGACATATAGCGCCGCATATTCTCCAAGACTAAGGCCCATAGCCGCTTCGGGGATAATTCCCTCATTTTTGAGCATGTTTGTGACACCAACAGCATAGGCTGTCATGATGCCTTGTGTGTTTATGGTTTTTCCGAGAAGCTCTTGTGTGCCCTCGAAAGCAATGTTTCTTTTTTCTTCATCTAAAAGGTCAAAAGCGGATTTGAAAATGTCGCTTTGCTCGTAAAAATCTCGACCCATGCCGACTTTCTGTGCGCCTTGACCTGAATATACAAAAGCTAATTTCATATTAGAAATCCCTCTTTATTTCAGCAATTGCCTCGTGGTATTCTGCCATATACTCTTCAAAAATTTCAGCTAGTGGCTGAATTTTTGTGACCATACCAGCAACTTGACCCGCCATGACAGAGCCAGTTTTAATATCACCGTCAAAAACAGAACGACGAAGGCCACCAAGGGTGAATTTTTCAAGCTCATGTTTTTCTGCTCCTGTTTTCTCAAGTTTTAAATACTCACGTGTCATTTGGTTTTTTATAGTTCTGACGGGAACTCCTGCGCTTCTGCCTGTTACGACAGTGTCGGAGTCTTTCGCCTTTAAAACAGCTTGTTTATAATTGTCGTGTATTGGGCATTCGATACTTGCGAGTAGTCTTGTTCCGATTTGAACGCCGACAGCGCCGATAATTTCAGCCGCAAGCATTTGACGTCCACCGGCAACACCGCCAGCCGCAACGACAGGAAGATTGACCGCAGAAACAACCTGTGGAATCATAGCCATAGTTGTCATTTCGCCGACATGTCCACCACTCTCAGTGCCTTCGGCGATAATGCCGTCAGCACCGATTTGCTCCATGCGTTTTGCGAGAACAGATGAGGGAACGACTGGAAAAACTGTAATTCCTGCATCTTTCCATTTTTGCATGTATTTTTCGGGATTTCCTGCGCCTGTTGTTAAGAATTTAACACCCTCCTCAATGACCACGTCCGCCATAGCGTCAGACTCGGGATTCATAAGCATCATGTTAACACCAAATGGTTTGTCGGTTAGGCTTTTGCAAAGTCTGATACCCTCACGTAGGCTGTCGGCAGTCATTGCGCCTGTGGCAATTATTCCCATAGCACCGCAGTTAGAAACAGCGGCGGCAAATTCCGGTGTTGAAATGTTTGCCATAGCTCCCTGTATAATAGGATATTTAATCCCTAAAATTTCATGCAGTTTCATATTATATTTATCCTTTTTTGTTATTAAAAATTAAGAATTCAGCAAAATTGCGCCGTAAGTAAGCCCCGCGCCGAAGCCGACACAAAGCACACGCTTTCCGCGCTCTACACCTGCTTCGCAAAGTGCAAGAGGGATACTCGCCGCTGAAGTGTTACCGATTTTGTCGAGGTTCACAAAGATTTTTTGTGTATCAAGCCCCAATTTTTTTGCAACATGGTCGATAATTCTTCTGTTTGCTTGATGAGGAATTATGACATCAATATCATCGGATGTAAGGTTATATTTGCTGAAAATATCGCTTATAGCTTTAGACATTTTTGAGGTTGCAAAACGGAAAACCGCCTTGCCATCCATGACGATTTTGTCGTCTGCATCTCTGCAATAAAGTGACTCGTCAACATCTGCGACAAAGCCTGCTGTGAAAGCGTAGGGAAGGTCTTCCTCTCGTTTTAAAACAGTCGCACCGGCACCATCGCCGAATAAAATTGCAGTGCCTCTATCGGTCATATCGAGTTTTTTGGAGATTTTTTCACTACCTATGACCAATGCGTATTTGTCAGGATTTGCGGCAAGCATGGAATATGCAACATTTGAAGCATAAACAAAACCTGTACACGCAGAATTTAGGTCAAAACAAGTTGTGTCCTCATTTAGTCCCAACTGTTTTCCAACGACACAGGAGACAGAAGGAGTTGCGACGTCAGGTGTGAAAGTTGCGACTATACAAACGGCAATATCTGCAACATCAATTCCCGATTTTTCTATAGCTTGCTTTGCAGCGGCGGTGGCAAGTGAAACATTAGTTTGACTTTCGGAAACAAATCTGCGCTCACGTATGCCGGTTCTTGATGCAATCCATTCGTCGCTGGTTTCGAGGATTTTTTCGAAGTCGGCATTGGTGACTACTTTTTCACCTTTGTCGAGTCCGCATCCCAGAATTTTAAGTCCTGCCATTTAATTTACCTCTATTTTTCTGCCAATATTTCTGATTTTTTCATATCTGTGGCTTTTTAGTCTAAGTGGCTTCATTTTTGAAAGCTCGGCTAAACTTTCGCTCAATGCCTTGTCGACATCTTGGAAAAGTCGCTGAGTATTTAATGTGTCACCCAATCGGTCCTCGCTGATGATAGTGTCAACGATTTTAGCGTCTTTTAAGTCAAAAGCTGTGAGCTTCATAATCTCCGCTGCCTCTTGCCATCTTGCGGAATCTTTCCACAAAATTGAGGCAAAGCCCTCGGGAGAAAGCACAGAAAACACAGCGTTTTCAAGCATGATTATATGGTTTGCAACTGAAAGTGCAAGCGCACCACCAGAACCGCCCTCGCCAGTGACAATAGCGATTACGGGAACAGTTAAACTGCTCATTAGCGACAAACAAGAAGCAATAGCCTCTCCCTGTCCGCCTTGCTCGGCTTCCATTCCGGGGTAAGCGCCCGGTGTGTCGATAAATGTAATTATAGGACGATTGAATTTTTCGGCTTGTGCCATAAGTCTTTGAGTTTTTCTGTAACCCGAGGGGTTTGGCATACCGAAATTATATTTTATGTTTTCGTCAAGAGTTTTGCCTTTTCTATGACCGATAACCGTGACAGGTGTGCCACGGTAAAAAGCAACTCCGCCCAAAATTCCCTTGTCCTCTTTGGAAACTCTGTCCCCACAAAGTTCGGTGAAATCTTGGAATAAGTTGTATATATAATCGTCAATATTCGGTCTTTTCGCATCTCTTGCGAGTAAAACTCTCTGGGCGGCTGTTATTTTTTCGTTTTCCATTTACTTTGCCCCCTTAGAGTGAATTTTTAAGATTTTTGCTAGTGTTTTTGTCATATCACGGCGTGGCGCGATTATGTCTATAAAACCGCAGTCTTGAACATATTCCGCAGTTTGGAAACCCTCGGGGAGTTTTTCGCCTATTGTCTGCTCGATAACACGAGGACCAGCGAAGCCGATTAATGCACCAGGCTCTGCAATTATAATATCGCCAAGGCTTGCAAAGCTTGCGGTAACTCCGCCTGTTGTTGGATTTGTGAGCACGACGACATATAAAAGCCCAGCGTCGGAATGTGCTTTTAAAACCGCCGAGGTTTTCGCCATTTGGAAAAGAGAATAAATTCCCTCTTGCATTCTCGCACCGCCCGAGGCTGTGAAAATTATAACAGGAAGTTTTGTTTTCATCGCATACTCAAACATACGAGTGATTTTTTCGCCCGTAGCCGTTCCCATGCTTCCCATTAAATAACGAGTGTCCATAACACCGACAACACAGCGCTCGCCCTCGACTTCGCCGACACCGCAAACTATAGCCTCTTTCAAGCCTGTATCAGTCTGCAATTTTTTGATTTTTTCATCATAACTCGGAAAAGCAAGCGGATTTACCGTTGCTGTGTTTGCCAAAAGTTCTTTAAACTTTCCGCCATCAAAAACGGAGGCAAGTCTCTTTTTGCCCCAGACAGGAAAATAAAATCCGCACATAGGACAGACCCAGTGGTTAGCCTTTACAGACTGTGTGCTGAGTTTTCCTTTGCACTGTTTACATTCCATAACAGCTTCGTCCTCTGCCTTTTTGACATTCGCAGGGCGAAGTTTAGCAAGATTTTCTAAAAATGTTTTTCTGTTTCCAAAAGGATTCATAATACTCCATTCCGCTATGCGGGTTCTATTCTACAGTAGTCGCCGCATTATATGCTTTCAAAATTTCGTCCATGTGATTTTGAACGAAAAACGTATCGTAATCGCCTTTTAAGATTTCCGTGTTATACATCAAAAGATGCTGGAATTCAAGCGTAGTTTTCACTCCTAAAACCACAGTTTCCTCCAAAGCTCTACGCATTTTTCTAACTGCTTCAAGCCTGTTTTTGCCGTGGACTATGATTTTGCCAATCATAGAGTCGTAGTATGGAACAAGCTCCATGCCGTTATAAATTGCACTATCAACACGAACTCCGTTACCGCCCGCAAAGTGTAAAAACTCAATTGTTCCGGGGCAAGGGGAGAAGTCGTTTTGTGTGTCCTCGGCATTGATTCGGCATTCAATAGCGTGACCGCTGATTTTAACCTCATCAAAACCTAATGGAAGATTTGATGCAATTCTAAGTTGTTCTTTGACTATGTCAATGCCTGTTATCATTTCTGTAACAGGGTGCTCAACTTGAACACGTGTGTTCATTTCTATAAAATAGAAACTTCCGCTTTTGTCCAAAATGAACTCAATTGTGCCGGCGTTTGTATAATTAGCCGCACGCGCCGCCTTGACAGCAGCATCACCCATGGCTTCACGCAGTTCTTTGCTCAGCGCTGGGCTTGGCGCTTCTTCCATGAGTTTTTGTCCACGTCTTTGGACAGAGCAATCACGCTCACCCAAGTGGACAACTTTTCCGAAATTGTCCGCCAAAATTTGAAATTCTATATGTTTTGGCGCTTGGATATATTTTTCCATATAGAGGCTACCGTCAGAAAAACAGTTTAATGCCTCAAAAGAAGCCGAGTTATAAGCCTCGACAATTTCCGCTTCGCTCTCGACGATACGAATACCACGACCGCCACCACCTGAGGAAGCTTTTATCATGACGGGATATCCCATTTCAGCCGCAGTTTTTTTGGCGTCCTCGGCATCTTTCAAAAGTCCGTTGCTTCCAGGGACAACAGGAACACCAGCCGATATCATGAGTTCTTTAGCACGGCTTTTGTTACCCATATTGTCTATGGTCTCGGGAGATGGACCTATAAATTTTATCCCATGTTTTATGCAAAGTCTGGCGAAATCGCTGTTTTCAGACAAAAAGCCATAGCCGGGGTGAATAGCATCACACCCGGTTGCAATTGCCGCCGAAACTATATTATTCATATTTAAATAGCTCTCCGAAGCCTTTGCGCCACCGACGCAAACTGCTTGGGTTGCAACTTCAACATGTAGGGCATTTTTGTCTGCGGTTGAATAAATTGCAACCGTTTCGACATTGCATTCCCTACACGCTCTCATAATTCTGAGGGCAATTTCGCCCCTGTTAGCTATTAATACCCTTTTTAGCATTCAGTAACCTCAAACAGAACATCACCAAATGCGACAACACCCTCGTTTTGGCAATGAATAGCCTTAATAACACCATCGCAAGGTGAAACAATTTCATTCATCATTTTCATCGCTTCGACTATGCAAAGGATTTGACCCTTTTTAACTTCGTCACCGACAGCAACAAAAGCAGGTTCGGTTGGAGATGGTGAAGAATAAAAAACACCGACAATAGGTGCGGTTACTTTAACACTTCCATCGTCTTCAACAGCGGCTGCCACAGGAGCGGCTGCACCCACCTGAACGCTTTGAGTTGTCGGAGCAGGCTGAAAAAAGGGTGCCTGAGAAGTTGGTGTGTACTTTTCCAGCACTAGCCTTTCATTATCAATTTTATACTCAAGTCTAGTTATTGAGCTCTTTTCAAAGTACTTTGCCAGTTCTAAAATGTCAATTTGTGCCATATACAGTCACCCTTTTCAATATTTTTTAGCCAATTTTTGTGTTTACGATTTCAATTACATCGCCGATTGTTTTAAGGTCAGCAAGCTCTTCATCAGAAATTTTGATGTCAAACTTGTCCTCAAGAGCCATGTTAAGCTCAACAGCGTCAACGCTGTCCATTCCAAGATCATCTTGTAGATTTGTAGCCTCAGTTAAGCTATCTGTGTCACAGCTGAGTGTATCAGCTATTACTTCGCATACTTGCTCTAGCATTGTATAATCCTCCTATTTATATTATATTCAAATATTTTACTTAAAAAATTTTAATAAAATATTCAAAGTCAGTATATCAGTGCATTTTTAAATTGTCAATCGAAATTTGTCACGAAACTCACAATTTTTTTACATCACCTTGTAAGTTATGACGATATACGACATATAAACTATGTTATAATGACCGAACGTAAATGGTTTTTGTTGGGCTAATATGTTAATATGACACATTTTCGCTAAAATTACATATCATCAAATTTAACATATTAACAAAAATATAATTAGTTTATTTTGGGAATTTTTTTGGATTATAATGACAATTGAATAGTGTGAAATGCGTAAAAAATAACCAAAAATTCATAAAATTTGGAAAAACCTACAAAAACCATTTTGAAATTGCCAAATTATGTGATATAATCAATTTTGAATTCAATCAGCGAGCTAATAGTTGTTTGAGGGCAAAATAGGCGTTGCTGTTTGAGATATTTGCGAAATCACACGGTGATTTGACGATAGTCAGTCAGGAAAGGATGTTAACATGAGCAAAAAATATGTCTATTTGTTTTCAGAAGGAAACAGCGGTATGCGTGAGCTTCTCGGTGGTAAGGGCGCAAACTTAGCGGAAATGACCCAGCTCGGTATGCCTGTCCCCCAAGGTTTCACAATCAGCACAGAGGCTTGCACACGCTATTACGATGATGGCGAACTAATTGCAGAAGATATCAAAAAAGAAATCTTCGAGTCAATTACTAAAATGGAAACTGTATGCGGAAAGAAATTCGGCGACATCGAAAATCCTCTGCTTGTTTCTGTTAGAAGTGGTGCGAGAGCATCAATGCCCGGTATGATGGATACAATTCTAAACCTCGGTATGAATGATAAAGTCGCTGAGAGTTTGGCAAACAAAAGCGGAAATCCACGTTGGGCGTATGATAGTTATCGCAGATTTATCATGATGTTCTCAGACGTTGCTATGGGCTATGAGCGCAAGCACTTTGAAGAAATTATGGATGAATTTAAAATTAGACGTGGCGTTGATAATGATGCGGGACTAACAGCCGAAGATATGAAGGCGATTTCCGTAGAATTTAAAAAGCTATACAAAGAAGAATCAGGCGAAGATTTCCCTGAAGAGCCAACAGTTCAGCTTATGGCGGCTACAAATGCTGTTTTCAAAAGCTGGAACAACAACCGTGCGATTGTCTATCGCCGCATGAACGATATCCCAGCTTCTTGGGGTACTGCTGTTAACGTGCAGATGATGGTTTTCGGTAACATGGGTGATGATTCCGGTACAGGTGTTGCATTTACTCGTGACCCTGCTACAGGTGAGAAAAAGCTCTATGGTGAATATCTACTTAACGCTCAAGGTGAGGACGTTGTTGCAGGTATCAGAACTCCTGAAAGCATAGACGACCTTCATAATAAAAATCCAAAAGTTTACGACGAATTTGTTGCAATTGCGGACAAGCTCGAGCGCCATTATTGCGATATGCAAGATATGGAATTTACCATAGAGGGCGGTAAACTTTACATGCTACAAACCAGAAACGGCAAGAGAACCGCTCAGGCGGCGCTTAGAATTGCTGTTGCGTTGGTTGAAGAGGGCATGGCGACAAAAGAACAAGCTTTGTTAAAAATCGAAGCAAGACAACTTGACGCATTGCTTCACCCACAATTTGAGCCAAACGCATTAAAAGCCTCAACTCCTGTTGCTAATGGACTTGCGGCTTCTCCCGGTGCGGCTTGTGGTGCGGTTTATTTCACAGCGGCGACAGCTACAAAAGCTTCGGCTAATGGTCCTGTTTTGCTTGTTAGAAATGAAACAAGCCCAGAAGATATCGAGGGTATGGATGCTGCTAAGGGTATTTTGACATCCACAGGCGGTAGAACATCTCACGCAGCTGTTGTTGCTCGTGGTATGGGAACTTGCTGTGTTGTTGGTTGCTCCGCTATTAGAATTTTCGAAGAGAAAAAGAAAATGACTATCGATGGTCTTGAGATTAAAGAGGGTGAATACCTCTCAATCGACGGAACAACAGGTAATGTTTATATTGGTGTTTTACCAACAATCGAAGCATCTGTTTCAGGTGACTTTGCAACAGTTATGAGTTGGGCTGATGAGTTTAGAACTCTTAAAGTCCGCACAAATGCCGATACACCCGAAGATGCACAAACTGCTATTTCTTTCGGCGCTGAGGGTATTGGATTAACTCGTACTGAACACATGTTCTTTGAATCTGACAGAATTTCTGCTGTTCGTCAAATGATTATTTCCGAAACAGAAGCACAGCGCCGTGTGGCACTTGGAAAAATTCTTCCAATGCAACGCTCTGACTTTGAGGGAATTTTCAGAGCAATGGGCGAGCGCCCAGTTACAATTCGTCTGCTCGACCCACCTCTACATGAGTTCCTACCAACTGCTATTGCCGATATTCGCCAACTAGCAGAAACAATGAAGCTTTCATACGAGCAACTAAGCGGAACAATTTCAAGTTTGCACGAAGCAAACCCAATGATGGGACACCGTGGACTTCGTCTTGCTGTCACATATCCTGAAATCCCCGAAGTTCAAACTAGGGCGATTATGGAAGCGGCTATAAAAGTCAAAAAAGACACAGGCATGAACATAGTTCCTGAAATTATGATTCCTCTAACCTGTGACAGCAAAGAGTTTAAATTTGTAAAGGCTGTTGTCAAAAAGACTGCTGATACTGTTATTGCTGAGGGCGGAATTGAAATTGATTACCTAATCGGTACTATGATTGAAATTCCACGTGCTTGCTTAACAGCGGATGCAATCGCACAAGAAGCTCAATTCTTCAGCTTCGGAACAAATGACCTAACACAAATGACTTACGGTTTCAGCCGTGATGACGTTATGAAGTTCCTTCCATCGTATTATGACCGTCAAATTTTCGAATCTGATCCATTTGAAAAACTTGACCAAAGCGGTGTCGGCAAACTTGTCGAAACAGCGGTTAAGCTTGGTCGTGGCGAAAACAGCAAGCTAAAACTTGGCGTTTGCGGAGAGCACGGCGGTGACCCAAGCTCTGTCGAATTCTGCCACAGAATTGGTCTTGATTATGTTTCTTGCTCACCATTCCGTTTGCCAATCGCAAGACTTGCGGCGGCACATGCGGCGATTAAATATAATAAATAAGTTTTTAAAAGGGCAGATTTTTCTGCCCTTTTGACTTTTTTACGAGGTTATTGTTACTTTCTTCCGAAAAGAAAGTAGTGAATATACACATTTCGGGGGAGAACGTACTCCGTAGGCATACTTTTTTGTGTAAAAAAGTATGCAAAAACCATTTAAGGAGAGGGAATTTCGTGATTCCCCTCTCCTTAAAAATCCTCACCCCAGCGACCAAAGGGGGTCGCCTGACCCCCTTGTGGAATACCCCCGCATTTGCGACAAGTCGCAAGGTAAGCTTTTGCTTGGGATTCAACACATAAAAAGAGGATGTTTTTCTTGAAGTCTTGCAAGTGAGTAGTTAACGGGCTGAGTCGGCGGCAGCCGTGGATTAGGATTGTTTTCGTGCGATTGCAACTGCTTATAGTTTTTCTTGCTAAAATATTCTGTATATTCAGCACCCTTTTTCGCATCTTCGTCGTCCGTGGGCGAAACCACGGCGAATCTTTGGTTACTTTCTTTTCGGAAGAAAGTAACAAGTTCTAGTGATTTCTTATGCTCCAGTAAAAAACTCCCTTGATAATTCCCCAATTTTAGGTTAAAATATACATATAATATGAAAGGTGGGGTTATGATGAAAGTTACATTTATAGGCGCAACACATGAAGTAACGGGAAGCTGTACACTAATCGAAATTGACAAGAAGTATATTATGGTCGACTGCGGTATGGAGCAAGGTGCAAATATTTTTGAAAATATACCAATCCCTGTATCTCCGTCGATTATAGACTGCGTATTTCTAACTCATGCCCACATAGACCACTCGGGACTGTTGCCCCTACTTTATAAAAACGGTTTCCAAGGTACGGTTTATGCAACTGAGGAAACATGTAACCTCTGCCGTATTATGCTTAAAGACTCGGCGCACATACAAGAGAGCGAAGCGGAGTGGAAAACCAGAAAAGCAAAACGTAAGGGCGGAAGTCCTGTTGAGCCACTTTACACCATGTCAGATGCAGAGGGATTAATCCAAAAACTACGTGGTGTTCGTTATGAGGAAAAAGTTCAGGCATTGGACCAAGTTTCTGTAAGATTTATTGATGCAGGACACCTTTTGGGTTCTTCATCTATAGAGCTTTGGTTAACTGAAAACGGTGTTGAAAAGAAAATTGTTTTCAGTGGCGATATTGGAAATGTTAATCAGCCAATTATCAACAACCCGAAGTTTGTTAAAGAGGCAGATTATGTCGTTATCGAGTCGACTTATGGAGATAGATACCATACAATCCAAAAGCCGGACTATGTAAAAGAACTTGCACAGCATATTCAAGATGCATTCGACAGAGGCGGTAATTTAATTATTCCATCTTTTGCGGTTGGACGTACTCAGGAGATGCTTTATTTCATACGTGAGATTAAAAATGCCGGATTGGTCAAAGGTCATGATGGGTTTAAGGTCTACATGGATAGTCCGCTTGCAAACGATGCAACAGGAATTTTTCTGCAATGCTCGCATGAATGTCTTGACGAAGATGCACTTGAAATAGTAAAATCAGGTATAAACCCACTTGTTTTTGACGGTCTTGAAATTTCACAATCTGCTGAGGAATCGAAGGCGATTAACTTTGATAACAGACCAAAAGTAGTCATCGCCGCCAGCGGAATGTGCGAAGCTGGACGTATTCGCCACCATTTAAAGCACAATTTGTGGCGACGTGAAAGCATAATTCTATTTGTTGGCTATCAGGCGGCAGGAACTTTGGGTAGACTTATTTTAGAAGGTGCTGAAAGCGTTAAGCTTTTCGGCGAAGAGATTACTATACGCTCTGAAATTCGTTTTCTCGATGGAAAGAGCGGACATGCCGACAAAGGCTGTTTGCTCAACTGGATGGATGCGTTCGAGAAAAAACCCCACACAGTTTTTGTAAACCACGGTGAAGATGGAGTTATGCAAAGCTTTGCAGACTGCCTTAAAAATCAGCATGGTTTTGGAAACGTGCTCACACCATACAGCGGTACGGTCTATGATTTGGCGACAGATGCGATGGTTCACGAAGCCAGACCAGTTCTTGTCAAAAAAGACTACAAACCAAGGGCACAGGATTCGAAATCACACAGACTATTTATGGCTGTCATCGACTCTGCAAAACGTCTCGTGCATATTGCTAGGGGCTTTGAGGGTAGGGCAAATCGTGACCTTAGAAAATTCAAGGCGGATATAGATAAAATTTGCGATAAATGGGTAGATTAAGAACAAATTATGATTAAAATTTCAAATCTTAGATTAAATCCAACTGCCGATATTTCTGATATCAAACAGGCAGTTACAACAAGACTCGGCATCGGAGAGAGCGATGTCGAGTCGCTTATAATTCTGCGTTCATCAATAGACGCAAGGCGTGGTCGTGAAATGCGACTTGTTTGCTCTGTTTTGGTTGAAACGGAAAAAGAGAAAAAAATCCTGTCTAAAAATCGTGACAAGGATATAAAATTCGAAGAGAAAAAAGTTTATCTCCAGCCCGAAAAATTGAGAGCAAGCACAGCTCGCCCTGTGGTTGTGGGCTTAGGGCCGGCAGGACTTTTTGCGGCGATTTTTTTGGCGAGGGCTGGTGTGCCATGCACGGTTTTAGAGCGTGGCGGAGACATAGAAAGTCGTGCGCTTGCTGTTGAAAACTATTGGAATACAGGAGTTTTGGACAAAAATTCCAATGTACAATTCGGCGAAGGTGGAGCGGGAGCATTTTCTGATGGAAAACTAACCACAGGCACGCATGACGGCAGAATTTCGGCTGTGCTTGAAGCTCTGCACGAGTTCGGTGCGCCTGACGATATTTTATATTCGCACAAACCGCATATTGGTACGGATGTTTTGCGTGATGTTGTAAAAAACATGAGGGAAGAGCTAATTCGCCTTGGTTGCGATGTTAGATTTTTTCACTGTGTTACCGATATAAAGCAAAAAAACGGAACTTTAACGGCATTGACCGTAAAAAGTCCCGAGGGCGAATATGAAATCGAAACCGATACAACAATTTTTGCCATTGGCCATTCTGCTCGTGACAGTTTTCGAATGTTGCACGGTCATGAGATTGAAATGGAGGCAAAGCCTTTTGCAGTCGGTGTGCGTATTGAACATTTACAAGATGACATAGGCAGAAGTCAATATGGTGAAATTTATAAAGAACTTCCACCGACGGACTATAAACTCGCTGTTCATTTGGATAGTGGTCGCAGTGTTTTTACATTTTGCGTTTGCCCCGGTGGGGTAGTGGTTGCCTCCGCTTCGGAGGACGGCGAAATTGTCACAAACGGCATGAGTTACAGGGCGAGAGATGGAAAAAATATAAACGGCGCACTGCTTTGCGGAGTTAATCCGAGTGATTTCGAGGGTGATGACCCACTTTCGGGAGTTAGATTTCAGGAAAAATGGGAAAAAATCGCCTTTGAACTTGGAAACGGCAATGCTCCCTGTCAAAAAGTGGGCGATTTTTTAAGTGGAAAACCGTCTGAAAAGGCTGGGGAGATTATCCCTACATATAAGCCGACAGTTTTCTGGACAGATATTTCTAAATGTTTGCCAACATATGTTGCGGAAAGTTTGCGAGAGGCACTGCCACTTTTAGCAAGAAAAGTTAAGGGATTTGACAATCCTGAAGCGACTTTGACAGCAATCGAAACACGTTCTAGCTCGCCTGTTCGAATAACTCGAAATGAGGACGGAAATTCCGTATCTCTCAAGGGTTTATACCCCTGTGGTGAGGGTGCTGGCTATGCAGGTGGCATAGTTTCGGCGGCTGTGGACGGAATTCGCATGGCTGAGGCAGTTATTACTTCGCCGTGAGCAATTCGTAAATTTCAAAGCCCCATCCTATCCAAAGTACAAAGGCGATAAAAAACAGAAAACAATCCGAAAAGCTTAGAAGCCTCGTAGCTAGAAAGTTTTTCGGATTTTTTGGGTTTAAATAAATACAGTATTCGCTTCCGACACGGTATTTGTTTTTGACACTTGCCAATTTATACGAACGACTGACGGGTAAATGTTGATAACTTTGGGATTTATATAAGAAACTGAACAGGGGATAGTAGGCTTTTTTGTTAAGCGGAAAGCTAATTTCCTTATACCCAACGCAAGTCGCTAAAGTCTTTTCATTGCACCGCAAGCTCATCTTTAGCTGGGCAAAGGCAATTACAAAGCAAATTAGGCCGCCAAATGGCGCAATGATAAGTTCAAATACATCCATGTATAAAATACCTCTAAAATATATCCTCATAGATTTTTTCGGGGCGCTCTTGCAGTATTGTAGGATTATACAAACATTGTCTGAAAAATGCCATCGCATCTGCGAAGTATGAGCTGTCACAAATTCTGGTATCTCTTACAATTGCGTAATCTATATATCGTCTTTCGACAGGTCGACCTTGGTCACTTAGTTCAACGCTCCTACGTCTTGCGCCTAAAAACATTGCCGAGGGTAGATTTCCAAACTCGGAAATTGAGCCATCTGTTGGCTTCATTCCGACTGAACCATAGTCAGAAACCGATAAGCTACCGTGGAAAGGACTGGTTATAAGTAGCGAGCGAGGGATTTTATCGAAATACTCAAGCATTCTTGCGACGCCCATTGCACTGCGTAAAATAACTCTGGGTAGATTTGTCAAGGAGCTTGCAATCTCGGAAATACTGGTCGTAACGTCCTTTGCAAGAAAGTCCTCAAAGGTTTTATTTATCTTGCTATATACGTCTTGTATAGTGTCGTGTGGGTCGAAATATACCTTTATAAAGTTCGTGTGAGAGTCTGAAACGTCAGAACGCTCAATATTTAGGACGATTTCTATGCCGTTTCTGGCATAAATTTTCTGCCCTGAAATAAAACGGTTTATGGATGGGTATGAGGAAACACACCTGACATAAGCTGCGACAAAGAGATGAAGCGTGCCCAATCTGTCATAGCCGTTGGCTCTCATTTCAAGTATCCAACTGTCTAAACCCGTCATATCAACGGCATCTGCAAAGCTGACAAGGGTGTCGCTTTTTTTCGTGTTTATAAAAGGTATAATTTGAGAAACCGCCGTTAGGTTTCTAATTCTGCGCCCTTCGCGCCTGTCGCCAATTCTTCGTGTATATGTAATATCTGCCATTTCAGTCTCCTGTATTGGGATAAAAAATTATCTAAAAATGTACTAACAAGTATACATTGTAATTGTGAATAAAACAAGTATAACCTTTAGAATACTATTATATTTTATTGACAATTTATACCTAATATGAAAAAGCGCTATTGTATACTGTTACAATAGCGTTAAAATTTTCACGAAAATTGCACAAAAATTATAGTTAATATTTAGTTCACAAATTGCATTATTTTAGTTGATAAATGGTGGACATGAGTATATAATGGTCACAATGGGTAATTTTATTTGATAAAGAGGTAAATAGAGTTGCTCTTGTAAAAATTGTAAATGAGCGGAGGTGTGGAAATGTCTCTTGAAGCAATCAAAACCATAAGTGAGGCTGAGGAA
>CAYJLH010000009.1:0-54204 GCA_964370925.1 uncultured Oscillospiraceae bacterium
CACCATACTCCAAAGGAAGCCTGAATTGCCTCTCCGCAGTACAAAAATGCGAGCTTGCAATTGCGCAAGCACTGTCGCAAAATCCGCCATCTATCGACATCGCCGCCAAAGAAATCGACTCTGCCATGGTCGAACATGCACCAAAAACACCAAAATATGGCACATCGCTATCCCTCATTGCAAACGCCGATGCAATGCATTGATTAAGCAAATCTCCGCCGAAAACATATCCCAAACTCGAGGGGTTTATTTCAGCTTTGTCACAAGCCATCGAAAACGCTTTCTTTTGCATATTGCTTTCGGCTTTTTCCCATGTTTTTTCGCCAAAATAAGAATCTTTACTCACATAGTCAAAGAGGGAACACAAGGGGCCTTCGCCCTCTTTTTTGCCCACAACTGCGGCACTTCCAATAATTGACGGTGGAGTTTGAAATTTTACTGTTTGCTTGCCCATTTTCTTTGTACTCAAGAAAAACACCTCTCTTTAAGAATTATTTTCTCCAATTGTGACAAAATAATTCAATTGAAATATAATGTATAAACATAAAAAATCCACCATAAGGTGGATTTTTATCAAATATGTAACTATTAAGACATTACATCGTTATCATCAAATTTATCGCCACAATCTGGGCAAAATCTCGGAGGGAAATAAGCGTTCTCGGGTGACCACCCGCATTTATCACAGCAATATTTGGGTGCATTTTCAGGCTTTATATTACCGCATGTAACACAAAATCTTCCATAACTAACAGCACCGCATTTACACATCCAACCTTCTGCATAGCTCATCGGTCTTGCTTCACCACACTCGGCGCAAAACGCACCACTGGTAACTGTTCCGCAAATACAAATCCAACTGTCGATTGAAACAGGTTTTGCCTTCCCACACGTTTGGCAGAATTTTCCTTTATTTCCTGCATGGTTACAGACACACTTCCAACCAACACTTTTTGCATCATCAAACGTATGATGCACAGCCGAGTCCAGCAACTTATCAACCGTACGATTAGTGATTACACCATCTTGATTCTGTAGTTTTGTAGCCAAAGTATCGCCTCCTTGTTATATTTCGGGCGTAGCCGAAAGTATTTTTTTCTGCCACGTTCATTCTATCAAAGTTTTATGTCGAAATCAAGTACATTATGCAAAATTTGTAAATAAAATTTATATAGTATCTTTATTAGCTATTGACAAATATTAAAATATAACGTATTGTCATAAAGTGGTAGTATATTTTGTAGGAGGTGGACATAGATGAATAACAGGCACTGGTGGCGTGCTCTATTTCTAAGGCGTGCAATTGTCGGAATATTAATTCTCATACAGCTCTTTTTCCTTGCATACATGTTTTTCGACACAAGTGAGCAAGTTGCTTGGCTTGGTTATTTCATAAATGCTATCAGTTTTGTGCTCGCATTGCACGTAATTAACAGGCGAGTAAAATCAGGATATCGAATGGTTTGGGTTGTTTTGATTCTTTTTTCCCCATTTGTTGGAATTCCATTTTATATTTTACATGGATTGCAAACAGGCAGTGATAGAATGAACCGTCGAATTGCTGATATTCGCTATAGGTCAACCCCCGCCTTGAACTTGCCCCCTAGCTGTTTTGAAGAAGCGCAAAAGTTCTGCAAAAAACAATTACCGGGGCTTAATTATTTACAGCAATATGCAGGATTTCCTGTTTGTAAACACACGCATACATCATTTTTCTCTCCTGGAGAGATATTTTTCGAAGCGATGTTACTAGACCTCGACAGGGCAGAAAATTATATTTTCCTTGAATATTTTATACTCCATGAGGGCGAAATGTGGAGTAAAATCGAGCAGATTTTACGAAGAAAAGTTGCGTCTGGCGTCGAAGTTCGAGTTATGTATGACGATATGGGCTGTTTTTTATCGCTACGTAGCGGTTTTGCCGCATATTTGGAATCAATTGGAATAAAAGCGGCGGTATTCAATCCCTTTTCGCCATTTGTAAGTACAATTCAAAATAACCGTGACCACAGAAAAATTTGCGCAATTGACGGAAAAGTTGCCTATACAGGCGGCATAAACATTGGCGATGAATATATCAATCGAATTGACCGACTTGGGCACTGGAAAGATAGTGCTTTAAGACTTGAGGGTCATGCAGCGTGGAGTTTGACCGTAATTTTCCTCCAACAGTGGGAATTAACTCGACGTCAAAAAGAGGAGTATTTTCGTTTTTACCCTTGGCACACAGAAGAATGTGAAATCGAAAGCTCTGGCTATGTCCTTCCATATGCTGACAGCCCAGTCGATGACGACAATGTCGGCGAGCATGTTTATTTGCAAATCATCAATGCCGCCAGACATTATTTGTATATTTGCTCACCGTATGTGATTGTCGATGACAGCCTCGTTTCTGCTTTATCGCTTGCCTCCAAAAGTGGCGTGGATGTGCGAATTATAACACCTGACCGAGCGGATAAAAAAATTGTTCACTTTACAACCCAGTCATATTATAGGCAGTTAATGAACAGTGGTGTTAGAATTTTCCAATACACAGGTGGATTTATGCACTCGAAAATCTTTGTTTCAGATGACGTTGTTGCAACGGTCGGGACTACAAATTTGGATTATCGCAGTTTATACCTCAATTTTGAATGTGGTGTTTGGATGTATAAAACCGATTCAGTGAAAGAAGTTAAATCCGATTTTCTTACAACCTTAGCCGTTTGCCATGAAATCAGAGCTGAGGATTGCCATTGCCGTGGATTAAGACGATTTGCACAAGAAATGGCTAGACTTCTCGCTCCGCTAATGTAATAAAAAACCGTTGTCTTTCGACAGCGGTTTTTTACTGCTGTGTAAAACACAGCTAATATTTGCTACTTTTTGTTTGAAATTTGGCATTTAATTGCTTTATAAATTATACCTGTTTTTTCCGTTCCAAACTCTTTTACGAGGGCATTGTTTATGCCCTGCTTTGTTTTATATTTATCGACTATGGCTACAACTTTTGAAATATCAACACTTTCTGGGTCAAGCAATTTCGAAAACTCAGTATTCATTTTTTCCTTGGATTCCATCATCAAGTTTGCACATTTTTGCACATTCACACTGCGTTGTTTCCAAAACTTGCACACGTGGTCAAAGCCGTTATCATTGCTGATAATGACATAATTTTCATCTTTATTCTCACCGATTAAGTAGCCCAAATATGTCACAAGTTGGAAATCAAGAGCATTTTTCCCACCCGTTTTTATGGGTATATACTCTTTTTCAACCTTTGCCTGTTCCAGTTGTCTGTGAGTATCTATCGATATTTTAGACGATTGCTCAGAATAGAAAAGTATAATTTTACTGTCAGCTTTAAGCTCTTCCACACCTACAAACGCACTGCTTGAAACATTTTCAAAATCAATTAAAAATATCATTTTTATCTCCTTTTGTAAAAAAACTGAGGAGTTATATAAAATAACCCCTCAGTTATACCTAAATTTTAAGCTTCGCCGCGCTCTTTAAGAGCATCTTTACGGCTGAGGTTAACTCTACCACGTTCGTCAACTTCTGTTACTTTTACCCATGTCATATCGCCAACATTTACAACATCTTCAACTTTTTCAGTACGTTTAAACTCAAGGTCTTTGATGTGGCACATGCCGTCTTTACCCGGTACAAGTTCGACAAAAGCGCCGATTGGGATAATTCTTACAACTTTACCGTGATATAGTTGTCCAACTTCTGGCTCAAAAACAATGTTTTCGATTGTTGTACGAGCCGCACGGCAAGCTTCAATATCTTCACTGGCAATGAAAATTGATCCATCATCTTCGATGTCAATTTTGCATCCCGTATCTCCAGCAATTTTTTGGATGACTTTACCACCTGATCCGATAACTTCACGGATTTTTTCAGGATTGATTTTCATTTGAATCATTTTAGGAGCACTTTCAGCAAGTTCTTTTCTTGGCTCTGCAATGCAATCAAGCATGATTTCATCAAGAATTTGGAAACGTGCTTCTTTTGTGATTTCAAGTGCATTTTTAACAATCTCGTGTTTTAGACCGTCATTTTTAAGGTCCATTTGAATAGCTGTGATACCTTTTTTAGAACCTGCAACTTTAAAGTCCATTTCGCCGTGGAAATCTTCAACGCCTTGAATGTCGATAAAAGTTGTCCAATGGTCGCCGTCTTGAATTAGACCGCAAGAAATACCGGCAACAGGTGCTTTAATTGGAACACCAGCATCCATCAACGCTAGGCAACTTGCACAAATTGAACCCTGTGAAGTTGAACCGTTTGATGACAATACTTCTGAAACTACACGGATTGTGTATGGGAAATCTTCAATTTCTGGGATGATTGCTTCAAGAGCCTTTTCAGCCAAAGCGCCGTGACCATATTCACGTCTACCTGTTGAGCGGCTGCCTCTCGCTTCACCAACTGAGTATGAGGGGAAATTGTAGTGGTGAAGGAAGCGTTTTGAATCTTCTTCCCAAATTGTGTCAAGTTTTTGAGCCGCAGACATTGTGTTTAGTGTTGCAACCGCAAGAACTTGAGTTTGTCCACGTGAGAAAAGTCCTGTTCCGTGAACTTTTGGTAGCACTCCAACTTCAGCAGATAGTGGACGGATTTCATCCATCGCTCTACCGTCAACACGCTTGCCGTCAAGTAGCCATTTTTTAACAATTTTCTTTTGCATACGGTAAAGAATTTCATCCATAAAGCTTCCAAGCTCTGGATATTCCTCTGTGTACTTTTCAGTAACAGCGAGAACCCACTCGTTTACACGTGATTCACGAACATTTTTGTCGTCCGTATCCATGCAATGCTCCATACCAGCCATTTCGTTAGCACAAAGTTTGTCGAAAAGGTCAGTATCAAAGCTTGCTTGAGCATATTCGAATTTTGGTTTGCCGATTTCAGCAACCATTTTGTCAATCAAATCAATTACTGGGATGATTGTTTCATGTGCTTTAACGATACCCTCGTATACGATGTCGTCAGCAACTTCTTTTGCTTCTGCTTCAATCATGACGATTTTTTCACGAGTCGCAGCAACTGTAACAATCATTTGATTTTTTTCTTTTTCTTCTGCTGTTGGGTTGAATAGGTATTTTTCGCCGTCCCATCCTAGAACAATTCCGCCGATTGGTCCGTTGAATGGAATGTCAGAAATGCTAACCGCTGCTGATGCACCAATCATCGCCGCAATTTCACAAGGGCAGTCGCGGTCTACTGACATAACTGTGCAGCAAAGTGCAACGTCATTTCTTAGGTCAGATGGGAAAAGTGGGCGCATTGGTCTGTCGATTAGGCGACCTGCAAGAACAGCTGGAAGGCTCGGTCTTCCCTCACGGCGCATGAAGCTACCGGGAATTCTTCCGACTGCGTAAAGTTTTTCTTCAAAATCAACTGAAAGAGGGAAAAAGTCGATTCCATCTTTTGGTCTTGATGATGCTGTTGCTGTAACTAAAACTGTTGTTTCGCCGTATTTTACAAGCACTGCTGCGTTAGCAAGCTCTGCAAGTTTTCCAACTTCAAGAGTTAGAGGTCTGCCGGCAAAATCCATAGAATAAGTTTTTACATTTGTGTATTCTTTTTTTGTAATTTTCATTAGTATCTCCTTAAATTTTTTATTTCCAGAGTACCTTTAGCATTTGAAAACATGCCCACAATTTTGGATACATTTTCAACTGCTAAAGCTTTGTACTCTGCCGCTTCGCATTGATTAATCACACAACACATGCCATTTTACCTTTAAATGGCATAATCGGGTGGCAGAATTTCCCTCTGCCACCCGAAATAAATTACTTTCTGATACCTAGTTTCGCGATTAGAGTTCTGTAACGCTCGATGTCTTTTTCCTTTAGATAGTCTAGTAGACGACGACGTTTACCAACCATTTTGTACATACCAAGACGGCTGTGGTTGTCTTTTTTGTGTACTTTAAGGTGCTCTGTAAGTTGAGAAATACGCTCAGATAGGATAGCAACCTGAACTTCTGGTGAACCTGTATCAGTTCCGTGTGTTTTGTTAGCCTCGATGACTACGGTCTTTTGGTCTTTAGTGATCATTTTATAAACATCCCTTTCTTTGTTTGACACCCTCAAAACCGGGTCGTGGGCGGAAAGGTACCGATGGCTTTCGGCAAACTCCCATAACCAAGTATCGGGGTAATAATTGCGTTTTAAATTCAGCTTTCCAAATATCTTTCCCGTTCGTGGAAACGCATTTTGACAGCTAGATATGATAACTGCAACGGGAGTAATTATATCATATGAATTTAACATTGTAAATAGTTTTAAAAAATAAATTTCCGTCTCAACACCAAACTAGCGCTGTTTTGCAGCAAAGAATATGCCAATCATGTTCGCACCGGTGTGTCCACCGATAACGGGTCCGCAATATGTGGTTTGGACATTTCTTCCTGGCAATGCTGCTCTTATTTCTTTTGCAAGCGCTTCCGCATCGTCAATGCAGTCGGCATGTGCGACAAAAATCGTACTTTCGTGAGCAACTGCATCGCTTTTTACTTTATCGAGTAAAAATGCCAGTGCTTTTTTTCTTCCTCTTGCCTTGTCGACTGACACCAACGCGCCCTCGTCGTCGACGTGTAAAAGTGGTTTTAATCCAAGAGCTGTACCCACAAATGCAGTCGCAGCTGAAATTCTTCCACCACGTTTTAGGTGATGCAGGTCGTCTACTGTAAACCAGTGTGCCACAGTTTTACCGAATTCTTTGAGGATTTCAGCCGTTTCTTCAATGCTTTTACCCTCGTCTCTTAGGCGTGCAGCTTCAAGTGCCATGATGCCCTCACCTGCTGAGGCGGTTTTTGAATCAATTACTATAACTTTACTGTCTTCGTATTTCTCTTTGAGTTCCTCAGCCGCAGAAATTGCACTTTGGCAAGTTGAACTCAAAGCCGAAGAAAGAGGAACTAACAAAAATTCGCGGCACTCATCTATACAAGATTCCATTTTCTCGTACCAGTCGCCGATATTAACAGCACTTGTTGTAGCCATCTCACCCGAGCGAATCATCTTATAAAATTCGTCAAGGGGAAGCTCGCTATAATCAGGCATGTGATTATAAAACTTGCCACCAATTGTAAGCCCAAGAGGTACTGCTTTTATGTTATTTGCAAGAAGCAAATCTATACCAATGTCACATGTTGTGTCGGTGATAATTTCAAAACTCATATTAAACCTCCAAAGTCGTTAATGCAATATTTTAACATAATTGACGGGAGATGTAAAGCGATTTCTGCGGTTGATACATTTAGACGAGTGAGAAATTATCGATTTGCTTCTACTTTTCAAAACGAGCTTTGACTTATTTTTCTTTTTTCTGTGCTCTCAGTCTTAGTCCGTGGTCAAGTATGCTCTTGCGAAGTCTTAATGATTTTGGTGTAACTTCCAAAAGTTCATCATCACCCAAAAATTCAAGACATTGCTCAAGACTAAGATTTCTGGGAGTTATTAGGCGCAGTGACTCATCAGAACCTGATGCACGCATATTTGTAAGTTGTTTTCTCTTACAAACATTAACGCTCATGTCCTCAGCTTTAGGCGAAACACCGACAATCATTCCTGCGTAAACAGGCACACCTGCGCCTATAAACAGTGAACCACGCTCTTGAGCATTGAAAAGTCCGTAAGCAACTGATTCGCCTGTTTCAAACGAAATCAGTGAACCTGTGTTTCTGCGTGAAATTTCACCTCTGAATGGCTCGTATCTGTCAAAAACACTCGCCATGATGCCTTCACCTTTAGTATCTGTCAAAAATTCGTTTCTATAACCGAAAAGTCCACGTGAAGGAATTAAAAATTCAAGCTTCATACGGCTACCAACCGGTGTCATTGAAACAAATTCACCTTTTCTTGCACCAAGTTTTTCCATAACAGAACCCATGTAGTCCTGTGGAACGTCTGCAACCAAACGCTCTATAGGCTCACATTTTTGGCCGTCAATTTCTTTATAAAGCACGCGTGGAGGTGAAACTTGGAACTCATAACCTTCACGGCGCATAGTTTCGATGAGAATAGATAGGCTCATTTCACCACGACCTGCAACATTAAGTGCATCGCTTTGTGCCTCGACTTCACTTACACGAAGAGAAACGTCGCGCAAAGTTTCTTTGAAAAGTCTATCACGGATTTGACGTGATGTGACAAATTTACCCTCACGACCAGCGAATGGTGAGTCGTTAACCGAGAATGTCATTTCAAGTGTAGGAGCAGAAATTTTTACAAATTCCATTGCCTCTACGCAATCAGAAGCACAAATTGTGTCGCCTATTCCGACATCGCCAATACCGCTCATTGCGATAATATTACCGGCACTTGCCTCTGTTACAGGAGCTTTTGCAAGCCCCTCAAATTGATATAGTGAAACTGCTTTAGCTTTTTTAGGTGCTACATCTTGCTTATGATAGTTGCAAACTGCAATTTCTTGGTTTTGGCGGATTGTACCACGCTCAATACGACCGATTGCAATACGTCCGACAAATTCGTTATAGTCTATAGACGATACAAGCATTTGGAAAGGTTTTTCCAAATCTGCTTCGGGAGCAGGAATATAGTCCATAATCGTTTTGAAAAGAGGCTCTAAATCCACACCTGTTTGTTCAGGTGAATATGCCGCCGTTCCCGCTCTACCTGAGCAAAAAAGCATAGGAGAGTCGAGTTGTTCATCGGTTGCATCCAAGTCCATAAGTAGCTCTAGGCACTCGTCAATGACTTCTTGAATACGGCTATCGGGTCTGTCGATTTTGTTAACCGCAACAATAATGCGGTGACCAAGTTCAAGCGCACGACTCAAAACAAAGCGAGTTTGAGGCATAGGGCCTTCAGCTGCGTCAACAAGCAAAATTACGCCGTTGACCATCTTCAAAATACGTTCAACCTCACCGCCAAAGTCAGCATGTCCCGGGGTGTCTACTATGTTTATTTTTGCGTCTTCGTAGCGAACAGCGGTATTTTTTGCCATGATTGTAATACCACGTTCACGCTCTAAATCGTTAGAGTCCATGACTCTGTCTACGATTTCTTGGTTTTCCCTGTACACGCCACCTTGCTTTAGCATTTCGTCCACGAGAGTTGTTTTTCCGTGGTCAACGTGGGCGATTATCGCTATGTTTCTGAGTTTATCCAAAATTGCACTTCCTTTTAAAATTCATAAGTCACTATTATAACCGCAATATCTACAAATTACAAGTTAAATTTATGTTCAGACCGCCAGAAAACGTCGTAAACACAAAATTTTGTTGAAAATAATTAATTTTTCTCTTCTTCCTCTTGATTATCGACTATAATTTTCACGCTATTGTTAATATTTTCAAGGTAAACATCTGTGTGTTCGCCTCCGTTTTCGCCGTCTGTTGTCCATGCAACCGGCTCGTCAAACCTAAATCTCACGCTTCTACTATGGACGATTTTTATTATATCTCCGCTGTAATCTTTGGCAATATATGCCTTAAATGCATCCTGTAATTCCTTTGGTGTCTTTGGTTTTTTCACCAAAATGACTTCAAAAAGTCCGTCGCCAAGCTCGACCACAGCTTCGTCAAGCTCGAAAAGTCCTGCAAGTTTCGTCGAGTTTGTAACGCCAGCAAAGACGAAATCATCCTCGATTAATCCGCCGTCATGAATTACCCTAGCTCTAACCACAGGCAGTTTCGGAACTCTCGTTATGCCCTCGAGCACATAGGCAAAGTGCCCCAAAACCTGTTTACTATGTTGTGGTGTTAAATAACTCACGTCTGTAAACATGCCGAATGCAGCAATATAGGTAAAATACGAAGTATCGTTCATTCTGCCTATATCGAGTGAAATTGGTTTTCCATTGATTATCGTTTGCGCCGCTGTTGTCGGGTTTTTAGAAATCCCTATTCCCCTTGCAACGTCATTAGACGTACCCATGGGTATATATCCAACATTCGGAGTGTCCTTAATTTGACATAGCCCAGCCGTGACTTCACTCAAAGTTCCATCTCCACCCATACATGCAACTATATCATAATTTTTTGCATGTTCAATCGCTATCTGCGTTGCATCGCCTTTTTTCTCGGTGAAGTATACTTGAGTTAGATATCCACCCTGAAAAAATATATGCAAAACTTCGCCAAGGGAGCTTTTGAATTTGCCTTTTCCTGCCGCTGGGTTTACTATTAATAGAATTTTTTTCATAAATCTCCGTTTCGCAATTGGTTTTGTCCTCATATAGCCAATTTTTTAATAGGCTATTTATTATATTAATCCTCTAATTATAGTTTTGTCAATAATATAAAAATTTACCGTGGAAAAATTAACAATTTCTCCACAGTAAATTCATAAAAGCTATTCAGTTACAGAAATTTCGAACTTAACTCCCTTTTCCCCAACGAAAACCATAACGCCACCGACAGGCACTTCAACCGTCGCTTCGCCGACTTCTGACGAACCTCCGACAGGAATTAAACTCGAATTATAGACGTAAAATGCGGCCTCGGATGGCACGTTTACAGTCATGGACATTCCCTCGTCCTCTCCACTGTAGAACCATCGTGCCTCGCCTGTGTCCGAAATAGTACAGGTAGACTCACCGATGTAAATATAGTCTAGCGTACTCATATCTATGTATACATTTCCGCCGATTTGCATATGTTCGACTTCGTTACGTTGATAAAATGCATACTCCGTCATATCTCGACTGCCGGTTCCGGGAATTTGCAAAATTGGAATTGCTGTATTTTCATCTATAATTTTGTTCGTGAGCAAATACCCCTCCGTCCCAACAGTTGAAACTCCGGCAAAAGTTCCGCCTAATGGATAGCTCATAGATGTGTATTTTTCATTTATCAGTGCATAGGCTTTGCCCTCACGCTCTGCCCATTTCCCAGCAACTTCCTCTGTTAAAATATTTTGAGGCATTTTTTGGTATAAATATGCCGATGTATAAATATTCGCCATTTCATCTATATTCGAATAGCTTTTAAAATATAGATAAGTGTTGCCGTTTTCTTCGACTATGGGTGTAATTTGAGTTTTATTCGCCGCATCCCTAAAGCTTCCGTCAGAAGAATATGTGTATTCACTGGCTTGCGGTGAAAGGTGTGATTTTAATATCAGTTTATTATCTTCAAAGCTGATATTAAGTACTTCAAAAGATGAGCCGTACATGCCTGCAAAGTCCTTATAAGCCTCTGGCATGGTTGTCGGCACAAACTCAGAAAGTCCACCCGTTTCCTCGACCACAACTCCCTCGGCTTCTAAAACCGTCATTGCCATAGTCGCTGCCGCACTTTGGTTTAAAACACTTGAACCGCCAGAAGTTAAAACCGCAACCGATAATTCATATTCGGGTAGCACCATTAACGAAGCGTGATAGTTTATAGTATCTCCGCCTTTTACCAAGGCTTGAATATCATTTTCATTGAATGGATATACATTAACGCCATCCCAACCTAGACCAAATTCTATAGAGCTTCCGTCGGCATCGTCAGGTGAAATTCCGTTTTTATACTCTTTTTCCATGGTGAGTTGGTCTGTTTCAAGCAAAAGTAATTCATCATTTGTAAAGCTTCCGCCGAATGTCGCCAAATCCTTCGCAGTTGAGTAAATCCCTCCCGCTCCGATTACGGTTAATGTCTCTGTTTGATTTTCTTCCATGCCATCGCCCAAATATGTTTTCACAAGTCTATCTTCGTTAAAACTATCTCTGGGTGTGAATGTACTTTTCAAATCCAGCGGTTCTGTAATATTCTCAGCTAAAAATTCAGTGTAACTCAATCCGCTTATACGCTCAATTATTAGCTCTGCTAAGGTAAATCCATCATTACAGTAAACACTGTAAGCACCTGGGTCGGCTTGTAATCTTTGCATAGAAAGCCTTGCGAGTAAATATTTTGTACTATCTGTTTCGAATGCATCGTCATAGAGCATTGCATTAGTAAACGTACTGCCCATTAATCCCGATGAATGATTTAACAGCATTCTAACCGTAATATCTTTGTATCTCTCATCTAGCATCTTAAATTCAGGCAAATATTCAACTACTGGAGTATCCAGCGAAACTTTCCCCTCGTCCTCCAGTAGCAAAATTGCTGCTGTTGTATACATTTTACTGACTGAGCCTATGCCGAACAAATGCGAGTCTGTTAATGCTGTATTTTGAGTTTTTGAGTAAACTCCGTCAGTACCGGAGGCAATAATTTCACCCTCATACCACACTGCATACTGAACGGCACTAGAGCCATAGCTGGTAACTGTTTGAGCTGTTTTTATAAGTTCTTCTTCAATTTCGTCGATATCGTTAACCGCCAAAGCCGTTGAACTTAATATCGCCGTCGCTAGTGTAAGTGCTGAAATTCTTTTTAATGTTTTTAGATTTTTCATAGTCACACAAATTTCCTTTCTAACTAACACAATTCGATTTCAAAAATAAAAAGAGCGGAATAAACCGCTCTCTTTATTAATCAATCTCGTAAATATATGCTATCTTTCCGCCAAATATGCCTGAATTATAGCCATATAGGTCGGGTCTACTATCATTGAATCGCCAACCTGAGCGGTTACCAAAGCTGACATTCCAAAGTAGCAAATAATCCTCCGCAGTTCCGTCGTACTCGTCAGTATATGAGGGTTCACCTGTTCCCCATGCATCAAATGTGAATGGTTCACCATTTACCCACTCCATTTGATTCGTATCGGGATTGCGTTTTGCGCCCAACCAAATATAGGTTGCGCCAATTTCTTCAGCAAGTTTTGTGATTTCTTCATATTCGTCTAAGCTTGAAATAACAGCAAGGTGTCCGCCCATAGCTTCTGCCTGTGCTTCCGCCTCTTCCCATGTCAAGTTATCCAAAACAACTGTATAATTTCCACTTGTCGCCGTTGGTGCATTGGGGTTTGGTGTATTAGTCGGCGTTACAGTTGGAATAGGAGTTGCCGTTGGAGTCGGTGTGGAAGGTGGCGCAACAGTTGGGGTCGGAATTGGCGCTGTTGTCGGTTGTGGCGCAGCAGTTACTGTTGGGCTTGGCTGTGGAGCCGCAGTCACAACAGGTATTTGCGTCGGCTGAGGAGCGGCAGTTACTACAGGAGCTGTCGTTGGTGTTGGTGCTTGTGTCACAACAGGTGCTGTCGTTGGTGCTGTTGTCGCAACAGGAGTTGTTGGTGCTGTTGTCGCAACAGGAGTTGTTGGTGCTGTTGTTGGAATAACAACAGGCGGTGGACTTGTAACAGGTGGTGCAGTTGGAACAGTCACCACAGGCACGCTTCCCTCGTCTGGTGTTGCCTCAGGGTTTTCGGGGTCGACTGTTGCATCTGGGTCTGCCGTTGCATTCGGGTCGTCAGTCGCATCTGGGTCTGCTGATGCAGAAGGGCTTTCGGTTGGTTCTGCCGAAGCGACAACCGAAGGCGTTACATCAATTTCAGGTGTGACGTCAGGGAGAATATCACCCTCTTGAGTTCTAAGTGCAATAATCGCCAAAACAGCAACAGCCACAGCAACTATACCAATTAAAACAGGTAAGTTGCTTTTTTTCTTGGTTGGTACCGGTGCAGCTTTCTTTTTTGCTTTTTCTGTTTTTTCAAAGTCTTTTTCAACTTTATATTCTTTTTGCGCCTTTGTGCGCTCTTCCGCTTGCAAAACATCTTGAGTTCCCATTTCATCGTCAAGAGCCTTGGCGAGTTCTGGGTCTGACTCTAAAAGTGCAGCAGCGGAAAATCCTATGTATTGAGGTGGCAGTACAGGAACCGCCTCTAGCTCTGCAAGAAATTCACCTGCATTTTGATAGCGATCTGCCTGCTCATAGCTAAGTGCTTTTGAGATAACTTCTGAGAGTTTTTTTCCGCAATTTTCAAGTTGTGGAAATCCCTCGCCGTTCATGCGTCTTCTAAGTGCGTCCGCTCTCACTTTAACATCTGCGTCTTCACCCGAGCTAAATGGGCTAACGCCGTTGTTAAGTCCGAGATACATAATCATTCCTAAAGAATAAACGTCTGCGGCAGTCGTTTTCTCTCCATGCCAGAAAAGCTCAGGCGCTGTAAATTCCAGTGCATCTGCGCCAAGTGAAGAAACTTCACCTTGCAAGCCTACATCTAAAATAACTCGCCCATCGTCAGAGAGCATAATCGATCCGGGGCTAACCGCTCCGTGAAAACCAATTTGATTTAGCGAACGGCAAGTCGCACGTCCGATTTCAACAACATCTGTTCTTGTCATGGAGTTCATGACGGGAATCAGTGTGTCTTTTGGATTAAATTTAATGTCCATTTCATTTCTCCCCACAGTGTGTAGATAATTGACATAATATCACATGCTTTCCAATTCGTCAATGTCGAAGCATAAATTTGCATAAAATACCATCTTTTTAGGATAATCAAAAAATGGTTGCAGTTATTAAGCCGCAACCATTTTTTGTATAAAAAGGAAAGAGAGAGAGTATATCTTTAACACATTTAAATCATGTGGTTAAGTTGTTTCGGGTATTTTTTCATCAAATGTAATTTCTAAAGTTAATTCCATATCATTTCTGCTGACTGTTAATGTCGCTGTATCACCAGCGCTATAATCTTTCAGTGCATCAAGCAAGTCGTTTCTGCTTTTAACTTCTATATTGTCAACACCTGTAATGATGTCGCCATACATAAGCCCAGCTTCGTCACCTGAATATCCTTCCATGACTTCTTCAACACATGCTCCACGTGGAACTCCGTAATATGCGGCAATGCTTGCATCCATATCGCTGACATTTATGCCCATATATGGTTTTCCGCTGATATATCCGTTTTCAATCAAATCATTAGCGATTGAAACAGCATCGTTAATTGGAATAGCAAATCCAAGGCCATCAATAGTTTCTGTTCCGCTGGATTGATATTTTGCTGTTACAACGCCAATAACCTCACCGCTGCTGTTATATACAGGTCCACCTGAGTTACCACTATTAACCGCAGCACTAATTTGGAACATATTTATAATATTTACTTGACCTGTGTAATTATCTACGCTTGTAATATCTCTATCAAGTGCGCTGACCATACCGTCAGTCATAGTGTAAGTTAGTTCACCAAGAGGATTTCCAACTGCATAAACATCTTCGCCAACTTCAATTTCGTCACTATCGGCTACAGTAACAGCATTTAGTCCCTCGGCTTCAATTTTTAAAACGGCAATGTCGCTGTCGCTGTCCTCAAATCCGACGATTTCTGCTGAATATGTTGTTCCGTCATACATGATTACATCGACTTCAAGTCCATTATTATACGCATCTTCAATAACATGCTCATTGGTCATGATATATCCGTCCTCAGAAATAACAAACCCTGTTCCAGAAACTGCATTTGTTGTAGTTTGTCCGAAAAAGTTTGTTGTTGTAATTTCTGTGCGAATACCTACGACTTCTTGTGTTGCCTCATTATAAATTTCCCTCGCATCAAGTTCGGGTGAATTTCCTGAATTTATAGTTATCGCCGGAACAGGAGTTGGAGTTACAACAGCTTCCGCAGGCTCATCCCCTGAACCTTGACTATTGCCCATCATTCCGGTTACGCCAACACCGATGACTGCACCAAGTAAAACTCCGGCAAGTACACCGGTTAGAACTTTTGAACTTGAGCGGTCTTTTTTCTCTTTCTGAGGTGGAGGCGTTGGGGGGGTGTCTTCTTTCTCGGGCATGGTGTAGTATCTGCGTGGAGTTGTCGGGGCTTCTTCTGATAGAATGTAATTTGCATCAGAGTAAATTTTTCTATCGTCGTCCTCAAGGTCTATCTGTTGACCTCCATTTTCGATTTCCCTTTCGACGTGTTGGCCAATACTCTCGCCTATGTCTGTGCTTTCCGCTGTGAAGCTTTGTGTTTCTCTATAGTCATCAGCTGAGTTATCGGCTGTGTCGGTGACAGGGTTTTCATCTGGGTTTTGGTTTGAATTTAATTTTTCATTTTCGTTGAACATGGTGTTTACCTCCTGTGTTATCTTATGTGCCTATTGTAAACTGTAATTATTACAAAAGAATGAATAATTGCTAAATAAAAACTAAATAAATTTGGAAAATCATGTGAAGTCAAATTTCTATTTATAGTAGTATAGGAGAATATGAAAATAAAGTCATGGGATTAGTCATAAGTTTGCGGTTTTTTTAACAATCCATTACCCATAATGTATTTACTTTCCAGATAAAATATGGTAATATTTATCTTAAAGAATAATGAGAGAGGAAACTGCATATGGAAGCAAACCCAACCGTAAAGCTTGTTAATATTACAAAGCGATTTGGAAAGGTAACTGCAAACAACAATATTAACCTAGAGCTATACTCAGGCGAAATATTGTCCCTGCTCGGAGAAAACGGAAGCGGAAAAACCACGCTTATGAATATGCTTTCGGGCATATATCTCCCCGATGAGGGAAAAATGTTTGTAAACGGAAATCAAGTTTCGATTAAAACTCCCAAAGACGCTTTTGACAATGGAATTGGTATGATACATCAGCATTTCAAGCTTGTTGATGTTTTCACTGCAACAGAAAATGTCGTGCTTGGTATTAAAAGCGAAAAGCACAACATTGCCGAAGCTGCGAAAAAAGTTAAAGAAATCAGTGATAAATATGGTTTTGGAATAGACCCCATGAAAAAAATCATGGATATGTCTGTTTCAGAAAAGCAAACTGTTGAAATCGTTAAAGTTCTCTATAGAGGAGCTGAAATTTTAATCCTCGATGAACCCACTGCGGTTTTAACCCCTCAGGAAACAGAAAAACTATTTACTATTCTACGCAATATGAGGGAAAATGGCAAGACAATTGTTATAATAACGCATAAACTTCATGAAGTTATGTCACTTTCAGACAGAGTTGCGGTATTGCGCAAGGGTCAATATATAGGAACTGTCAAGACAAGTGAAACAAATCCACAGAGTTTGACAGAAATGATGGTCGGGCGAAGTGTCGCTTTAAACATCAACAGACCAGAACCTAAAAACCCTGTCGACAGACTAAGCCTTGACAACATAACTTGCATAGACAGCGATGGAGTCAAAAAACTCAGCAATATTAGTTTTACCGCAAAAGGCGGTGAGATACTGGGAATTGCGGGTATTGCAGGCTCGGGACAAAAAGAGCTTCTTGAAGTTATCGCTGGTCTTTTCCCTGCCAGTGAGGGTTCAATTATGTACTCACCTCCCGAGGGCACGCCTTATAATCTAGTCGGAAAAACTCCAATGCAAATAAAAAAAGCAGGAGTTGCACTCGCCTTTGTTCCGGAGGATAGACTAGGAATGGGCCTTGTTGGCGGAATGGGTATGACAGGCAATATGATGATTAGGTCTTGGAGGTTGGGTCGAGGATTTTTCACAGACAAAAATAATCCCTCAAAACTTGCAACTGAAATCAAAGAAAGTCTTGAGGTCGTAACGCCCGACATTGCAACACCTGTTAGAAAACTTTCAGGTGGTAATGTCCAAAAAGTTTTGGTCGGTCGAGAAATCGCGTCCGCTCCAACAGTTTTGATGAGTGCTTATGCCGTTCGTGGTCTTGATATCAACACATCCTATACTATATATAATTTAATGACCGAACAAAAAGAAAAAGGCGTTGCTGTAATTTTTGTCGGCGAGGACCTTGACGTGCTTTTAGAGTTATCTGACAGAATTCTGGTTCTATGTGGCGGAAAAGTCACCGGAATAGTCGACGGCAGAACAGCGACCAAAGAGGAAGTTGGTTTGCTTATGACCAAAACAGACGACTCAAATTCACCTGAGATTGGAGGGGCGAAAAATGGATAAAAATATACCTCTCATACGTCTGGCAAAAAGAGAATCTATGCCTAAGTCAAAAATGTGGTGTATAAGACTGGCTTCTTTTGTATTCGCACTTTTGCTCGGCGCACTTTTACTGGCAACGCTCGGAAAAAATCCGATTGAAGCATATGGAACAATTTTAGATGGCTCTTTGGGTTCTAGCGCTGTTCTAAAACAAACTGCAAGAATTGCTATTCCGCTTCTTGGTTGCGCACTTGCTATCGCACCATGTTTTATGATGCGATTTTGGAATATCGGTGCTGAGGGTCAAATAACCGCCGGCGCAGTTGCAGCTACATATTTTGCATTGTTCCATTTTTCTGATATGTCCTCGACTATGCTTCTTATAGTCATGGGTATTTCCGGCATGATTGCTGGCGGAATTTGGGCACTTATCCCCGCATTTTTCAAGGCAAGATGGGGCACAAACGAAACTCTTTTCACACTTATGATGAACTATGTAATCATAGGCGTAGTCAGATACTTACAGGGTGGACCTTGGGAAGCTCCTCCCTCGGGTAGCCAAAGAATCGGTCAGTTTGATGCGGCGGCTCAACTTCCAAAAGTTTTTGGAGTTCATATTGGTTGGATAATCGTTCTCATCCTTGCCGTTTTGATGTACATTTATATGAAACACACAAAACATGGATACGAAATTTCCGTAATCGGTGAATCAGAAAATACAGCAAGATATGCCGGTATGAATGTACCGAAAATCATCATGAGAACTGTATTTTTATCAGGTGCAATTTCGGGTCTGGTCGGCTTTATTGTTGTTTCAGGCGCAAACCTAACTTTGTACGACGGAGTTGCTGACGGAGTTGGCTTTACCGCAATCACTGTCGCATGGCTTGCTCAACTCAATCCTTTTGCTATGATTGTAATTTCAATTTTGCTTGCTATCCTGTCAAAAGGTGCTGGAACTCTTCAAACGAGAATGGAAGTTCCTGTTGCGATTTCAGAAGTTATGACAGGTACATTTTTATTCTGTATGCTTGCGAGTGAATTTTTCATCAACTACGAAGTTATAATCCGCAAATCTAAGAAAAAGGAGGCTTCACAAAATGACTGAGATACTTATAGGACTTTTTGTGGCGGCTGTTTTGAACGGCGCACCTCTTTTATACGGAACATTGGGTGAAATCCTCACCGAAAAATCAGGTAACTTAAACCTCGGTGTTGAGGGTATGATGTTTGTTGGCGGTGCTTGTGGACTTGGTGCGGCTTTTTATTACGAGCGTGCCTTGGGCGAAGCGGCAAGCGGACAAGTGGCAGTTTTGCTCTCGATTTTAGTCGCATTTTTAGCTGGTGCTTTGTGCGCTTTGATTTATAGCTTTTTGGTCGTTTCACTTCGTGCAAACCAAAATGTCACAGGTCTTGCACTAACAATTTTCGGAACAGGTGTCGGACAATTTATAGGTGAATATATGACCGTAAATGCTGGTGGCTTTGTTGCTTTGAGCAATAATATGAAAGTCATTTTCCAAAACTCACCTTTCCCAACTGCACTACAAGAAATCCCGATTTTGGGTGAAGTTTTGTTTTCATTTAACTTCTTTGTCTATTTTGGATTTATAATTGCAATAGTCATGACATGGTTTTTAAACAAAACAAGACTAGGACTAAACCTCCGTTCTGTCGGCGAATCACCATCAACTGCCGATGCCGCAGGTATTAACGTAACTCTTTATAAATACGCAGCGACGACTATAGGCGGTGGAATTTCTGCTGTCGGCGGCATGGTCTATATCATGACAATCGCCGGTTGCGTTTGGAGTCATGAAGGCTTATCGGGTGTTGGTTGGCTTGCGGTTGCGGTTGTTATCTTCTGCTTATGGAAACCAATGACAGCGGCTTGGGGCTCAGTATTCTTCGGCGCACTTTTGATTTTATATCTACGTGTAACCGTTCCTGTAATCCCAACTCAGATTTACAAAATCTTGCCATATGTGGTAACAATTTTGGTACTTATTGTCACTAGTATGCGAAATAGTAAGGACAAAATGCCACCAAAAAGCTTGGGTCTATCTTATTTCCGAGAGGAAAGATAGCAAACTTACTTTATATGTAAAAACAAACAAAATTTCAGAGCGTTTTTTATGGCGCTCTGAAATTTTTTTGTTGCACTTGGCGAAATAGCATGATATAATTTAGGCAGTTTTATTGGAGGGGGATTAAATGAAAACGACAATAAACCTAACAGCCTCGTATTTATTTTCAATTGCATTAATCCTTATTGGAGTTGTCTTTTTGGTAATTTCCATATTTGATAAAACCGCAAGAGAAAATGCACATATAATCGGCGAGTTCGCTATAGAAGATTTACACGATGGCGATTACATAAAGGGTTATATACACGAATATTTAACTGAAATTTCAGACGAAACAGGAGATACTACTCCTGCCGCCTCTACAACTTACATCTCCCCTGGTGTTGCTATCTATGACATTTTCACAATAGAGGACATCAACGGCAAATACCTCACTGTTTATGCTAATGAGCTTAACGTGGGCGCAGAACTTGCCGTCATGGAAGATGACGATGAAATTTATATTGAGGGAAAAATTTCCGCACCTTTGGGCGGTTTGAATTATGAAGGTTTTATGGACTATTTTTCGCTTTCAACGGCGAAAGATGTCGAATTAATGGTTTCTCCTGATTTTTCAATAGTTGAAAAATCATTTAGCTCCGCAATTGATTTCGAGATAATCGCTATGGCACTGCTCGCGCTGGGCGCTGTTCTATTTAGCATGAACGGCGGACTTCGTGGCATAGTTTCATACAGAGAGGTCGTGAGTTACGACCGAGAACTTCTTGTAAAAGCACACTCAATGTCAATTTATGGCGATGTCGATAAAATGTTGAAAAATGAAATGGATTACCTCGAATCACTCTATAAAATCCGCCGAAACATAAAAAAAGACGGCATTTTATCAGTTTGGATTTTACTTGGTGGCATACTTATAATGATTATAGTCCCGATTTTTGAACTAAAATTTATAGGCATTATCGGCTTAATCGCTTCGGCGAAAGGGCTTTGGTCGCTCTTTATAAACTGGGATAAAAAAATACCGAAAGCACTTGCAAAAATGCTGAGTATAAAGGCTGTACCCAATGAAATAATCGTATGTAAAGATAAAATTGAGTTTTACAGAAAAGCTCAAGCTGAAGCAAATTAAAAAAATCCCGAAAAGTCAAAAGGCTTTTCGGGATTTTTTTATCGTTTCTCGTAGATTACATCTACAATACCATTATAGCTTACAGTTTTGATAAGTTTTAGCTTAGTTTCGCTCTCGCACTTGTCAAAAAGTCGAGTTCCCTCACCCAAAATTGACGGAATTACCGACACATGATAGGTATCTATCAAGCCTTTTTTGTGCAGTGCATTTGCTATTGCCGCACCACCACAAATCCAGATATTTTTTCCCTCTTGCTCCTTAATCTCTGTGATAAGGTCACAGACATCGCCGTTTACAAAGCTAATTTCCTCGCTCGACTCATGCTCTTCACGGGTCATGACATAGCTTTTCATGCCTGTATACACCCAATTATCGGGTGAAAGCTCCGTCACAATTTGTGTGTAAGTTTTTCTGCCTAAAATAACAGTATCAACTGTATCTATAAATTCAGCGTAAGTTCCGAAGTTAGTTTCATCACTTCCATCACCGCCGAGCCACGCAACACCACCGCTTTTATCCGCAACATATCCATCTAGGCTCATGGCTATAAATAAGACAACTTTTCTCATTTTTTGTTCTCCATTCTCAGTATAAATTATATAAGTAGTATATATCAGTTATAAATAATTAACAAGTTTTTTGTTGCAATTTTTTCGTTTTATGATACAATACTAAATACCAAACAGGAAAGGACTGGTTTTATTTTGAAAAAATTACTACTACTTATCATGTCGCTTGTTTTAATAAGCGCCTGTGCTCCTGAGGAGTCCGAGCCAACCGACACCGCCGTTACTCCGGCAGTCAGCGAAGCCCCCGATGCTTCCGAAAGTGAAGCACCCGTGGAGAGCGAAGAGCCATCTGACGACAGCGCTATAGCCGACGGCGATTGGGAAGCAATTTACAAACAATATTTCGCCGATAATTATCCAGCTCAAATTTCTTCATATTTTATGGGTGTCAGCGTTGAAGATTTCGACTTTGACGGCGTGCCAGAACTTTATATACTTGATAATGGCGCTTCTGCATCTGCTTTTGCTTACTTTTTCGATATTGATGATGATGGAAATGTGGTCATGGTTGCCGAGGATAATTCATACACTGGCGCACCTAATGATTCCTACCTACACATCAACTCAGCTGAGGATTTTGAACTTTATGAGCTTGAAAATGGCGACTTCAAATTCTTCTGCATTTCAAGAAACGGAGATTTAAGCTTCGCATTTAGAGATACAATCTCTTTTGAAACTGGCGAAAACGGTGTGATGAAGCTAATGTCAAATGCTTTCGCAAGTGAAACATTTGACCCTGATAGTGGCGAAATTGTGAGCGGTACATACACCGTAATGGGTGAAAGTGCCAGTGCAGAAAAATATGACACAGCTGTCATGGAGCTAACATCAAATGCTATCAAACACGAATACACAGGAACTTTGGTTCGAGAATACTCTGACAGTGAAGCATCATCCTCAGACAGACTTATTGACATGATTTCAGCATCTTTCGAGCTTTATAACGCAAATAATGAATAAAAAAATCCGCCTTACGGCGGATTTTTTTTAGCGAACTTACTTGCACAAGCTGTCGCCTTATATGGAGGAGAGTATCTCTGCCGATGTACAAGGAGGGCAGTTATGCACACCGACAGGACTCTTTTCTGGAATATTGTGCCTGAGAACAAAAAATCTGTATACCTAAATGGTACACAGACATAAAAGTCTACGTCCCGGTCGAGGCAGGCGCAGAGCACTGTTTGACGTTTCTGACTTAGCTCCTCTATGGAAGCATCACAGTGACCGACTCGCCGAGATTCTCACTCGATTCCGTTATAGCAACAGTGCCTATCAATATTCTGATATGAATATATCACATATTCATTTTCCTGTAAACACTAAATTATTTTTTTGTAATTATTCACAAGTTCTACGCATAGCTAATTCTTTAATTTCACTATATTTACCAGTCACATATCCGAATTTCTCTTTTCTATGTGGCAAAATACAGTTTGTGCAATCTTTCACGCCTTTTTCAGTATACCTAAACGCGCCACCGCATGTATCACCAAGCGCATATAGTGGACAATAACAAAATATGCAGTTGAAATCTTCTGAGTTTTCGGTTTTATGACATGGAAAATACTCACATTCTTTATTTTGGAAGAATGAGTAATGTTTCCCTACCCAATGAGGCAGTTCGGGTATTTTTCCGTAAGTTTTCTCCTCGCCATCGAGCTCCAAACTGTATCCTTCCCCCGGGGGAACTTGCCACTCAAACATGTTCTTATTTTCGCCACCAAAAAGGTACATCATCACAGTGATTATAATTCCACCGTGGCAAAATATTGCGCAGTCCTCGCCCTTAGAAACGACGGCGTCGAAAGCTTTCACAACTCTCTGAGCAAACTCCTGTGTCCCCTCTCCATTCGGCGCTTGTCGGTCTTGTCCAAACTTATCAATCCACGCAATATATCTGAGATCTTCGCACAAATCATGGTGTGATTTCATCTCAAAATCACCGAATCCAAGTTCACGAAACCCCTCTTCAACTACATATTCACAATCGCCATAAAGCGCATTTAGTGTATTAATTGTGCGAATCATGCCCGATGTGTAAACGGCGATGCCATCTATGTTTGGATAGCCTCCAAGCTCTTTTTTTTCTTTAAGCTCTTTCATGCCATTGTCTGTGACGGGTAGGTCGGTCGAACCGTAATATAATCTATTTTCAGTGCCCTCTGTGTGACCATGTCGGATTAAATGTATTTTCATTTTCACTCTCCTTATACAAGTGCAAATGCCAAAACAGCACAGGTTTCGCCTACTGTAATCGCATATCCCGAAATATCTCCGCTCATTCCATCTAGTTGTTTGTAGCCTCTAAAACATGCAATCGCCCAACCGACCAATGCTGCAATTGCGCAGACAAATGCGGTCGCACCTTGAAACGCAGAAACTACCATAGCACCGCCCAAAATAAATGCTGGAATTGCAATGCATGATGTTTTCTTTTCTAGGTTTGAGTATTTGCTATGTCCGATTAGCCTTAAAGTTTGAACCGCAATTGATGAACAAGCACGAGTTACAACCGGCACACATGCCAGTGCTAAATAGTTTGATAAATCCGCTTCATAAAAAGAACCTAGGCAAAGCAAGGACATAACAACCAAACTTATAACTGCAAATGCGCCTGTTAATGGGTCTTTTAAAATTCTTTGACGTTCTTTAAGGTCACGTCTTGACAAAATCGCATCTGACGTATCCATAAATCCGTCTAGGTGTATGTAGCCACTGAGAACCCAAGGAGTTGCGGTTAAAATTGCTGCTGCAAGCAAATGCGGTAAATCGAAATAGTCAAAAACTGCCGCTAAAAGCGCCCAAAAACAACCAATAACCAAGCCAACCAAAGGTAAAACCGCGGTTGATAGTGGTCTAAGCTTCTCATCCCAAATCATAATTGGACACGGAATAGCGCAAAAAGTTGAAAAACTCATAATAAATGCATATAGAAATTTCATTCTAAAAATCCTCTTTCGTATAGCCACAAGATTGATTTTTCAGGCTCGTGACATTCAGTTGCAAAACTTGCCTTAGGGGCAAAGTCTAAAATTTGATGTATGACTTTTTCCATCTCAATAAGTCCATCACCCAAACTGCTATGGAAATCATAATCACGGTCATTATTGTGCAGATGAACATGGGAAATCCTCTCCGCTAAAACTTCAATCCACAGCATGATATCTGTTTTTGAAACTCTATGGCTTGCATGTCCGACATCTAGGCAAATTTTCAGCCGTGGGTCACAAACTCCGTCCACTATATCTCTTAGCATATAAGGGTCGCTGTCCATGACATTCTCCACGCAAATAAGTGCGTCAGACGGTTTGTCTAGCAAGAACTCTTTCCAGTACTCCATAGACTGGCTGACATACCATTCAGGATAATACACTATAGGAATATATCCGGAATGTACAACCATTTTTTTAATACCATGTGCATAGGCAAAGTCGAATGCTTGCTTGTGCCTTAGTTTTGCAACGTCTCTCACCAGTGGCTCAATCGCACAGGGAGAAAGCTCCGCATATGGGAAATGGAAAGTCATTTTCCTGCCTAAATTAATTTTTTCAAGACCAATTCTGCCGTAAGGCTCAAAAGTCTCACTTATATTTGTCGCAACCACAAAGTCAGAAATCTCAAGCCCTAAATCGTATTTGACGGCAAGTTTAGGAGCATTTTCACCCATGGTTGAGATGTATAATCTATTTTTTAAATTTTTATTCATTCATTCACCTACTCACAACGCTCTAATATTACCATAAAATGCGAAATTAATCAAATAAAATATTGGTTGAACTTGTATAAATTGTTTGGTATAATGTAATCTAATACAGAAAAATAGGAGGATATTATGATTACATTTAACAAAAAGCAGACAATAGTTTTAGCCATATTGGCAATAGTTGTGCCTATAGTTTTGATTGTTTCTTTTTTTCGTATACTCGACCTCGAAAAATATGAGGCATACATCGAAAAAGATAACTTATCAGATATTTTAACAGTCGGTAGTTTAGCAGAACAGGTCGAATACACTTTCGAAAACTTGGATATGGAAAATATCACTGACTATCACCTCAGAATTATAGCTTCATATCTCATTAACAGCGAGATGCAATTACACGAACTTGATAGCAAACTAAGACCATTGATGGAAGATTATTACAATGCCGCTATCAATTTTATTATAAAACAACTTTCAAATTCCTCACAAATCCTTAAATTATCGATGTTAAACATAGGACTTGGTGATTACGACACCATCCCTGAAGAAGAGGGTGTTTTGCTCGATTTATCTCAAAACGATTTAGCAGCACTGCAAATTATAAGGGATATTAATAATATAATTCATGTCGAAATTGCTAATGCAAACCTTAGCCTTGAAGAAACAATTGTTTTGAGTAACGACGACGCTTACGCACTTATGAGTGCTATTAAAAGCAAGCTTTATACATATTATACGGACACTCATGGACTTCTTACATCCGCAGAGATTGAAGTCCCAGATATTTTTGTACACTTGGGATTGACAGAATATTAAGCTAAAAAACCTTGCCAAACGGCGAGGTTTTTTTATTTTTAAAAAATTTAGGGAAAACTATTGACAAATAGAACTGTTGGGTGTATATTAACTGTATTAGCACAAATAACACAGTTAATACAAGTGAGGTGAATTCTTTGATTACTATCAACTACCGTGACAGCAGACCTGTCTACGCACAAGTGAAAGACGAACTTCGGCTTTTAATTGTCACAGGGGCTGTAACTGCTAACGAAAAACTCCCTTCGGTACGTGAATTATCCAGTGAACTTGCGATAAATCCAAACACCATACAGCGAGCGTATCGAGAACTTGAGTCTGAGGGTTATATCTATTCCGTACCCGGTAAAGGCAGTTTTGCAAATGCGCAAAAAGATGTTGACATGGGACGGCAAAATGACCTTTTAAAAAAGTTTGACGAGTGCGTTAAGGAGCTTTCCTTTTTAGGAGTAAGCGGTGAAATGCTCTGCGCTAGGATTAGAGAAGGAGGAATATCATGATTTCAGTAAAAAATGTAACTAAAACCTTTGATGGTTTTAAGGCATTGGATAATTTATCTATGCATGTGCCAAAAGGGGCAATTTATGGTCTGGTCGGCCCTAACGGAAGCGGAAAAAGTACGATTATTCGTCACATCTGCGGAATTTACAGACCTGACCGTGGAGAAGTTTTAATCGAAGAAGCTCCGGTTTTTGAAAACACCACTGCTAAAGAACGTATGTTTTTGATACCCGATGACAACTATTATTTCATGCAGGCTTCGATTAAAGACATGATGAAGTTTTACAAAGGTGTTTATAAAACTTTTGACATGGAGCGTTTTGAAAAGCTTCGTGACATTTTCAAACTTGATGAAAAAAGGCAAATCCGTAAAATGAGTAAAGGTATGCAAAAGCAAGCTGCTTTTTGGCTTTCAATTTGCTTAAAGCCTGAAATACTCGTACTCGACGAACCTGTCGACGGACTCGACCCTGTGATGCGCCGTCAAGTCTGGGGCTTACTTATGAGCGATGTTGCGGAACGTGGAACAACTGTTTTAGTTTCTTCACACAACTTAAGAGAGCTTGAAGATGTTTGCGACCATGTCGGAATTTTGAGCAAAGGCGAACTGCTTTTAGAAAGAAGCCTTACAGAGCTTCAAGACAACATCAAAAAACTACAATTTGTTCCCAACGAAAACGACCAACTCCCCGAGGGCATTGAGGTTTTACACAAATCCAATCAAGGCAGGATGCAGACCTTAATCGTTAGAGGCACAAGTGATGCTATAATTTCCTCTGCAAAGTCCGCAAACCCGATTTACTTCGAGGAAATTCCATTGACACTAGAAGAAATTTTCATTTACGAATTAGGAGGTGCAGACTATGCCGTCAAAGACATCTTACTTTAGTCCAATAATTTACAAGAAAAATCTATCGAGATTTTATCTGCTCGCCATACTATATACCATTGCAGTTTGCATCGCTCTTCCCATGTCACTTCACGTAATGCTAGACCGTATGCAAACGAATTTCACAAGCGCATATTATTCCGATGTATTAGATAAGTATAGTTATTTAATGGAATACTCTGTAGAAGCAATTTACACATCAAGTTACGCAATGGGATATATTTCATTTTTTGGTGCAATTGCAGCAGCTATGGCAGTTTTTAGTTATCTATACCGCTCTAGTAGCGCAAACATGATAGCTTCTCTACCAATTCGCCGCGAAGCTGTTTTCATTTCATCCATTGCTTCTATTTTCACAGTTGTAATTTTAGCGAACGCCTTGGCTTGTTTGCTTGCATTTGCAGTCACTTTACCACATGGCTTAACCCTAGGAAAGTGGATTATGGATTGGTTTTTAATCTCAATAATGCAGTTTACACTTTTCTTTGGTATCGCGGCTTTTTGTGCTGTAATAACCGGTAGCATTGTAATGCTCCCTTTGATTTACGGCGTTGTAAACTTCGTATCCATAGGTCTTGTTGGCACAATCACAACATGCATGAACGGTGTTTTATTTGGAGTCCAAATCAACATACCAGAAATCGCAGAATATCTTTCACCTGCTTCGATTTTGCTTGGACGTTCTCAACATTATAGTTTTAAGCCGGGAATACTAAATCCAACTTATGCTGATTATGAATACACTTCATGGGGCTATCTCATAGCATTTTTCATTGCAGGCTTAATCATAATGGCGATTGCACTTGTACTAATTCGTCGCCGTCATATGGAAACTGCGGGAGATGTAATTTCCTTTAAAATATTACGTTATGTATTCAAAATCATATTTACATTGTGCTCAGCTTATATCGGCGCACTCATCTTCTTCTCGATTTTCTTCTCCTACGATGCGCAAGAATATACACATATACTTGTAGCGACAATTGCAGTTTTTGGATTTATCGGCTATATCATCTCCGATATGATAGTCAACAAACGCTCGAAAATTGTTGCACGAAAAGTCTTGCCCGTAGCACTTGCCTCTGCTGTTTTGACAAGTGGCTTCATTATGCTCACTGACATGGATGTTTTTGGCTTAGAAAAATATGTACCCGAAACTTCAGAAGTTAAGTCTGTCCGGTTTTACGTCAGCGGAAGAACTACAATGAATGGTGCGGTATTTAATTCTGAGGATACCGCTATAATAGAAGCTGTAACAAATATCCACGATTCAATAATCGATAACCGCGAGTTTTCAGAAAACAGACCGGATTCCTCAAGTAACTGGACTAATGAATACGTATACATTGATTATTTACTTGAAAATGGTGACTATATTAATCGTCGATATGAAGTTTACGATATCGCAAATGTGGACACAGGATTTGATATAATTCGTGATTTTATCAACAGTGATGCATATATTCAGTATGGTATACAGAATATTCCTGAAATCACAACTGATAGTATTGATAATGCCGACATAAACTACCAGATTAACGTAGACAACTCCAGTGGAAACGAATCCTCGTACAGAACTTTAGATTTGTCAATTGAGGAAGCACACGAGCTTTATACTCAATGTATTCTACCTGATATTGTAGATGGAAATTTGGGTCAATCAACAATAGGTGTTTATGAAAACTATGACACTGAATATTATAATTGCTACATTTCCTTTTCTGTATCAAAAATCGCCGACCTTTCAGAATATGACGCCGAACAAATTGAGTATATACTAGACCATAATGACGGAAGGCTACACTACGATTTAAGCCTAATACTCACCCAAGACGCCGAACGCACTATTAAGTGGATAGAGGATAGAGGGATAGAGTTACTAGAGCTAGACTACTAAGTTCTCCCTAAAAGTTTCAATATAAATCCCCCCAAAAAAATCCGCCGAAAGGCGGATTTTTACATTTTTCCTATTTACTTTTTTCTAAGCATAGAATTTATAATGTTTCCTGATATTAAAATATTGCTGAAAATATAAAGCCAAAGCATCAAAATAACAAATGATGCAAGCGACCCATAAACCAGAGAATATCTCGCTGAGTAACTCATTATCGCACTAAAAACCATGCCCACGAGCACCATAGTTCCCGATGCAGAGACCGCCCCGATTAGGACTTTATCTCGACAGTCACGCGGTGAAGTTAGTCGATAAGCACCCATCATCATAAGCATTAAAACCGCAAATAGCATGAAAAATCGTATCCAGCCCCATGATAAATCTACGCGCAAAAATTGCTCGATTATTCCTATAAACCACTCACCCGTCATAATCATGATAACGGCACAGTATAGGGCAACCAAAAACAAAAATGAGTACAAAAAACTCTTCACAAAGAACATCACGCCACGGGGTTTGTCGACCGAATAAATGTCCGCCATAACATTGATAAGTGCCCGAAAAGCCGAGCCTGAGGAGGTCGCCATTAGCGCAATTCCTCCGAAAAGCATGGCTCTATCGGATGATGAGCTTATATAATCAATATACACTAAAATTGTTTGAAGTGATTCAGTGGGGATTATATCAACTAAACTAGACCTTATAATCTCCTCAGTGGGTAGAACACTACCAATCATCGCATAAAATACAATCAATGTGGGAAATATTGATAAAGTAAAAAAATATGAAAGCTGTGCCGCCGAACGCGTAACTCTTTTGTCTAGGAAAATGCTTACGAATTCACGACTAAACTTATAAATCTTGCTGTTTAACATAAAAGCACCAACTTATAAACAAAGTTACTTCTATATTATACCGCATTTTTGCACGGTAGTCGAGCAAAAAATCGGAAATATCTTCATCCTATTGTACACCTTTTGAATAATATTCGACAAGTTTATGTAGAATTTTGACAACTACATCCATACCTTCAACACTAATACACTCATAAGGACCATGGAAATTTTTGCCACCTGTACCCAAATTCGGGCATGGAAGACCCATAAATGAGAGTCTTGCGCCGTCAGTTCCGCCACGAATCGGTGTTACTATCGGTGTTGCACCGACTTCAACCGCAGCTTTTTTTGCATTTTCGACAAGGTGCATATGTGGCAAAACTTTTTCAAGCATGTTGTTATATGAATCTTGAATTTCCAGTATTATTTTTCCTGTTGGATATTTTTCACTTAGGAAATTAACGGCATTTTGCATTGTTTTCTTGCGAAATTCAAACTTTTCCCTGTCATGGTCACGAATAATATATACGCAAGACGCAGAGGCAGTTTCGCCTTTTATTTCATGTAGATGGAAAAATCCTTCGTAATTTTCTGTATGTTCAGGCTTTTCAGCTTGAGGCAACATGCTTGCCAATTCACAGATTATTCCACATGCGTTGACCATAACATTTTTGGAAGAACCTGGGTGAACAGAAACACCCTGGACATCAATTTTTGCAAAAGCGGCATTAAAATTTTCATAATTAATTTCGCCCTCTGGACCTCCATCAACCGTATAAGCGAAGTCTGCGCCAAATTTTTCAACGTCAAAATGGTCTGCACCCTTGCCGACTTCTTCGTCAGGAGTAAATCCTATAGAGATTTTTCCATGTGCAGTTTTTGAGCTCATTAATTCCTCACAAAGTGTCATTATTTCCGCGACACCAGCCTTGTCATCTGCGCCTAAAAGTGTTGAGCCGTCAGCAGTTATGACGCTTCTTCCTTTCCAGTCAGAGAGAAAAGAAAAATCGGAAACTGCCAGTTTTCTTCCATTTTGGGGTAATAATATGTCATTTCCATCATAATTTTCGTGAATAATTGGATTTACATTTTCACCGCTGAAGTCTGGTGACGTGTCCATATGTGCAACAAATCCAATCGTCGGTGCGGTCTCAAATCCCTCGGTGGCAGGGATTTCGCCGTATACATATCCAAACTCGTCACGGTTGGCATTAATTCCCATTTCTGTCAATTCTTGTACAAGCATGTCAGCAAGGACAAGTTGACGAGTTGTCGACGGTGTGGTTTCACTCGTCGGGTCGGATTCGGTGTGAATTTTTACATATTTTATAAAGCGTTCATAAGCTCTCATGGGTTTACCTCTCTTTGTTTGATGTTAATATTTTAACAGTTTGAAGCCAAAAACTCAATACTTAGAAGCTAAAATCTTTTGGATTTTGACCAAAAATTTGAATAACTTCCACTTTATCACTACTCATAATATCGTGTGGAGTGACAAAAATCCCCTTATCACTATCCAAATTCAGCCCAAATTCGTTCCACGCATACCACACAATATATGAGCAGTGAGCCGTCAATTCCCCTTCTATCTCTTGGCTTTTTATGTCAGAAAACAAGCTGTAAGGGATATCAATAAGATTAGAACTCGCATATTCTGCCACTGATTTTCCTAGCTCCAAATCGTAGGTTTTTGGACGCAAAACAATAAAATCAGCGTATTTTTGCCATGTTTTTATGTCAGAAATTCTTGAAACCGTTCCAATGGACAAGCACTCTAAAATCGTATTTTCATCAAGAACCAATGCGGCATGACCATGAGCCCAGCCTAAGGTATGAGTCGAAAATGTCAGTAAAATATCACCTGCTTGCACTCCGACAAATGGAGGTGCAAATGCTCGATATCCATTTTCATCCATCAATCTGCTTTCATATGTGACTAACTCAAACATGCTCAAACATTCAGTTTTAAAATCAGTGAAAAAATACTCCTGATAATTTAAAATTTCCCTTTTGGATAATGCCTCAACAGCCGATTTTCCCAATCCTGTTTGCTGAAATATTAGCTTGAAATCCTCGTCGGTGAAAGTGTTTTTTTCTAAAATAGCTGTTAAATCCAGCATCTCGGATGCATTCGGCACGTGTCTTTTGTTAAAATATGGACAAGAAATTTTAATAGAAAGTAAAATAACCGCCAAAATTTGGGCGGTTATTACAAAATTCAACAATATTTTTTTACATTTGTAAAATTTCATGGCATAACCTCTACAAAGTTACTTTATATAGTTTATGCCATATATCACAAAATTATTACATTAATTCATTATATATCCCGAGCAAATCACTTTTTCTCCGATATAACAGACTGCGGATTGACCTGCCGTTGGCGCTCTTACCGCATCATCAAATGTGATTACAAATTCGTCATTTTCGCAGACCACAAAAGCCGGACATACCGTTTTTGAATGTCGTATTCTCGCATCACATTTCACGCCCTCGGCTGGAAATTCTGAGAGAATATTTATATCATTTGCCCTAACAGTTTTAACAAAAAGCCCATCACCATCAGAGAGAGTTATAGTATTTTCATTTGGATTTATCTTAGAAACAAAGACTTTTTTTCCAAGTGCAATTCCCAGTCTACGCCCCTGTCCAAGTGTGTAATGATGAATCCCTTTGTGTGTACCAAGTATGTTTCCGCTTTCGTCTACAAAGTTTCCGACGCTTGGAGTTTTACCTTTTTCTTCTATATAATTTGCATAATCGCCATCTGGAATGAAGCAAATTTCCATGCTGTCTGGCTTATCCGCAACAGCCAATCCCATCTCTTTCGCAAGCGCTCGAACTTCCGTTTTTTCATATTTGCCTAAAGGAAAAATACAGCGTTTTAGGTATTTCGTCGGCAATCTGGACATCATATAACTCTGGTCGTTTGAGGGTCTTCCCTTGTAAAGACATCCATTTTCCGCAACAGCATAATGTCCTGTTGCGATATAATCAGCCCCAATTTTATCTGCATATTCTATTAAAGAGGGGAATTTAACTGTTGGGTTGCACATTATACACGGGTTTGGTGTTCTTCCATTCAGGTATTCATCGACAAATTTATCACAAACTTTTTCTCTTAATTCCTCTCTTATATCCTTAGAGGCAAATGAAACCCCTATCGAATCAGCGACCTGTCTTGCCGCCTCTTCGCCTCCAATTCCCATATCGAGATACAGCGCAAAGACTTCAAATCCATCTCTTTTTAAAATATTTGCTACCACAGCAGAATCAACTCCGCCTGATAGTCCCAGAACTATTTTTTTCATTAACTAACCTCTACTTTTCATGTACCCACTGCTTTTATCCACAGGGGTTATCAATGGCTTATTTTCCAATAATGCTTCGAAATTTGCGATAAAAATGTCAATTATAGCTTCAATGATATACGGGCTATCGCTCATGCCCGCAATATGAGGTGTTATGAGCACATTTTCCATTTCTAAGAGCGGATGATTTTCTGGCAACGGCTCTGGATTTGTTACATCCAACGCAGCTCCGCCTAAAATGCCCGCACTCAAAGCATCATAAATCGCATCGGTATCGGCTGTCGAACCTCTACCAGCATTTACTAAAATTGAACCTTTTTTCATTTTCAAAATACACTCTCTCGACATAATTCCAACAGTTTCTGTCGTGTGAGGCAGACACATAGCCACCACATCGAACTCAGGAATTATATCATTTAATTTTTCTGTCGTAAAAATTTCATTTACACAGTCAGGTTTTTCCAGAATGTTTCTTTTTATTCCGACAATATGACACCCAAATGGCTTTAGGAGTTTTGCAAACGACGAGCCTATGTCACCTAAGCCAAGAATCAGGACTTTATTCCCAGATAATGGTTTTCCATAAGTTCGTACATTCCATATTTCGCCTTTTTTCGCGTCCCTATATACAAGCAAATTTTTCTTAAGCGCTAAAACCATCGAAAGCATCATTTCCGCAATTTCCGCACCAAAAGCACCTGTTGCGCTACATATTGGAATGTTGTCGTCAATCTCGCTGTCCGTGCAATACTTGTCAACACCCGAGTACGAAGATTGAATCAGTTTAAGGTCTTTGCAAAGCTTGATTTTCTTGCTATTGAAGTTTCCAAAAAGCACGTTTGCACTTTCAAAATCCGCATCTGTAAATGATTTTGAGTACAAAATTTCGTGCTCTGGTAATTGCATTTTCAGTTTTTCCTTCAACACATCGGACATATTAATATTAACTAAAATTTTCATTTTTTCGTTCCTCCATAGTTAGTTTCAAGCCACACCATGAGCGCTGTTATATCAGCCGGCGAGACACCCGAAACTCGAGAAGCTTGGCCAAAATTTTGAGGTCTTATTTTTTCTAATTTCTGTCTCGCTTCTATGCGCAAAACTGGAATTTCATTGTAATTTATATCTGTAGGAAGAATTCGATTTTCCATTTTTGCAAACTCTTCTACCTGTTTAATTTGCCTTTTAATATAGCCATCATATTTAAGTCTCAGCTCAACTTGCTCAATTACATCCGCTGAAAGTGTCTTTCTGTCAAGGTCAAATTCTTTTGTATCATCATAACCAACCTGTGGTCTTTTTATTATAGCCGACAAGGAAATGCCTGTCAACGGAGCAGATGTCCCCAAGCTTTCCATCTTGTCGCAAAGCTCTTTTGATGGGTTCAAATTGACATTTCCAAGACGCTTAATCTCCTTTTCGACCTGTTCGTATTTGTCCAAAATTTTTGCATGTAACTCCTCGGAAACCAAACCTATTTCAAGTCCAATATTCGACAGTCTTATGTCCGCATTATCTTGACGATGTAGCAGTCTATATTCCGAGCGACTGGTCATCATGCGGTATGGCTCGTCAGTTCCTTTTGTCACCAAATCATCTATCAAAGTTCCTATATATCCATCAGAACGCTTTAAAACCAGCTCTTTTCGTCCTAAAATCTTCAAAGATGCATTTACACCTGCGACAAAACCTTGAACAGCTGCTTCCTCATAACCTGATGAACCACAGAACTGACCTGCGCCATAAAGTCCGCTGATATTTTTAAATTCAAGAGTTGGATAAAGCTCAGTCGGGTCGGCACAGTCGTATTCAATCGCATATGCACAGCGTGTCATTTCTGCATTTTCAAGTCCTGCAATCGAGTGCATCATTTCCAGTTGTACATCCTCGGGCATGGACGAGGAAAAACCTTGTATATAAAGTTCACAAGTGTTTTCTCCCATAGGCTCTATGAAAAGTTGATGTCTTTTTTTATCTGCAAATCTGACAACTTTGTCCTCTATCGACGGACAATATCTAGGCCCAACACCCTCAATATCCCCAGAGAAAAGGGGCGAGCGGTGCAAGTTTTTTCGTATTACCTCATGCGTTTTTTCCGATGTATATGTCAAATGGCATAGTGCATGATTTACCAGTTCCCCTGTTGTTCTGAAAGAGAAAGCAACGGGAATTTCGTCCCCTTCTTGGGGTTCGGTTTTCGAAAAATCAACCGTCCTCGAGTTCACCCTCGGCGGTGTTCCCGTCTTAAATCTGCGTAGAGTTACTCCCAATTTTTCGAGACAAGCCGAAAGCTCATTTGCAGCGGCAAGTCCATCAGGACCAGAGACTGTTTTCACCTCTCCGACAATAGTTGTCCCTTTCAAATATGTTCCCGACGCTATGACAACAGCCTTACATTCAAAGACCGCACCTGTTGCAGTCGTCGCAGAGCAAACCGCTCCATTTTCAACTCCGATTTCGACAATTTCCGCCTGTTTAACCAGTAAATTATCCTGACATTCAAGCGTATATTTCATGATTTCTTGATATTTTCTTCTGTCCGCTTGCGCCCTCAGCGAATGAACAGCTGGACCTTTTCCTTTATTTAACATCCTGTATTGTATGCAAGCTTTATCCGCCGCAAGCGCCATTTCGCCCCCTAAAGCGTCAAGCTCACGAACAAGATGACCCTTACCAGTTCCGCCTATCGCCGGATTGCATGGCATATTTCCTACACTATCTAAATTCACCGTAAAGCAAATTGTTTTTAACCCAAGTCTTGCACAGGCAAGCGCCGCTTCAATACCGGCATGTCCCGCTCCGACAACTATTACATCTGTTTTTCCTGCATTATATTGCATAAGTCTCTCCATTCAGTTTACGGATTTTGGTATTTATTACCATTCCGCTGTGTTTCCTATTATTATAATTTTACAACATTTCGTAATTCTTTGCAATACGTGAACAAAATATTAAAAAAGGATTTTCAATTTCCTGTTTTTGTAGTATAATGGAAGAAACTGATATTAACGATAGAGAGGTGATACAATGGAACCTGTCATTGAAATGTTGAACATTACTAAAGAATTCCCAGGAATTAAGGCCAATGACAATGTGAGCCTGTCTTTATACAAAGGCGAGGTTCATGCACTTTTAGGCGAAAATGGCGCAGGAAAATCAACACTTATGAGTGTACTTTTTGGGCTATATCAACCTGAACAGGGCGTTATAAAAAAAGACGGAAAAGTGGTTTCCATCAAAAACCCTAACGACTCAACTGCGTTAGGCATAGGAATGGTTCACCAGCACTTTAAACTAGTCGAGATTTTTTCAGTGCTCGACAATATCATTCTCGGCTCTGAGCCAACATCGAAAGGCTTTTTACAAAAAGCCAAGGCTAGAGAGAAAATTTTGGAGCTTTCTGAAAAATATGGTTTAAGTGTCGACCCCGACGCACTTATCGAGGATATTTCTGTTGGTATGCAACAGAGGGTTGAGATTTTAAAAATGCTCTACCGTGACAATGAAATCTTGATTTTCGATGAGCCAACCGCTGTTTTAACCCCACAAGAAATTTCAGAACTCATGCAAATCATGAGAAATTTTACAAATGAGGGTAAAAGCATACTATTTATCACACATAAGCTTTCAGAAATCATGGAAGTTGCTGACAGATGCACAGTATTGCGCAAAGGCAAATATATGGGTACTGTCAATATTTCCGACACAACAAAAGAGGGGCTTTCAAAAATGATGGTTGGTCGTGATGTCAATTTTGATGTTGCGAAAAAAGATGTCAAAGTCACAGAACCCATATTGGAAGTCAAAAACGTGACAGTTCCCTCAAAACTCCACAAAAACAATGCCGTCAAAGATGTTACTTTTAACATTCGCGGTGGCGAAATTGTATGTCTCGCCGGCATAGAGGGCAACGGTCAAACCGAGCTTGCGGGCGCTATCACAGGCCTTGAAAAGCAAAGTTCGGGCACTGTAATTTTAAAAGGTAAAGACATTACACGAGCTAAAATTCGTGATAGGTCTGAGTTTGGAATGAGCCATATTCCAGCCGACAGACACAAACACGGACTCGTTTTGGACTATAATTTGCAGAATAACATGGTGCTTCAGCGCTTCCGTGATAGCGAATTCCAAAGCAGTGGATTTATTAAGAAAAAAGCCGTCAGAGAATATTCTGACAGACTTATTAAGCAATACGACGTGCGTTGCGGTCAAGGTTCTGACACCATCACAAGAAGCATGTCGGGCGGAAATCAGCAAAAAGCTATTATTGCACGTGAAATCGACAAAAAGCCTGACCTACTCATTGCAATTTCTCCAACTCGTGGACTTGATGTCGGTGCTATTGAATATATTCACAAGCAACTGGTTGCCCAACGTGATGCCGGAAAAGCTGTTTTGCTCGTTTCGCTTGAAATGGACGAAGTCATGAACTTATCGGACAGAATTCTGGTAATGTACGAGGGCGAAATCGTCGGCGAGCTTGACCCTAAAAAGACAAATAATGTCGAGCTTGGACTATATATGTCCGGTGCAAAACGTGACAAGGGAAAGGAGAGCAATTCTAATGGATAAATTTAAACAATTCCTTAAATCCCCTGGTTCTCTCAGTTTTCTTGCTTCACTTTTATCAATTTTGTTTGGTTTGATTTTTGGCTTTATCTTACTTTTATTACTAAATGCCGAACTTGCCGACTACGGAATGAAGCAAATGCTTACCAACGGCATTAGCGCTATGTCAAAATTTGCAAAAGTTTTGTATCAAGCCGCACCGCTTATTATGACTGGTCTTTCTGTTGGTCTTGCGTTTAAAACAGGACTATTTAACATCGGTGCAACAGGGCAATACACCATCGGTGGTGTCAGTGCTCTTATCTGTGCTGTTGTATTTCAAATGCCTTGGTTTATCTGCATTTTAACGGCTATGGTAGCAGGCGCATTTTGGGGATTTTTCCCTGGATTTTTCAAAGCAAGATACAATGTTAACGAAGTTATAACCTCAATCATGTTTAACTGGATTGCGCTGTTTTTGGTCAATCTAATCATACCAAACATCCCCACCATGCTTGCAAACGCTTGGGGCGATGCCCAACTTGACAGAACTCCAAACCTTGCAAAAGCTAACCCTGATGCGATTATCCCAAAACTTGGCTTGGATGAATTTTTCGGTTCAAACTATATGAACATCAGCATATTTATCGCCGTATTTTTTGCAATAATCATCTGGGCAGTTATGTCAAAAACTACTTTCGGATATGAGCTTCGTGCCTGTGGACTAAACCGAAATGCAAGTAAATACGCAGGTATTAACGCTGAGAGAAATATTATTTTATCAATGGTTATCGCAGGTGCACTATCTGGTATCGGCGGAGCGCTTTATTACCTAGCAGGTCAAGCGCAATATACGCTAGTTCGTGAACTTGTCGCTACAGGATTTAATGGTATTCCTGTTGCTCTTTTGGCATCTTCAAATCCAATCGGAATTATCTTTTCTGCTCTATTTGTTTCTTATATACAAGTCGGCGGAGAGGGTATGCAACCGGAATTTAACCAAGAAGTTATTAATATCATCATCGCAGTTATCATCTACCTAGCAGCGTTTTCACTACTAATTAGAAACATGATTGCTGCTGTTCTTTCAGGCAAAAAGGAGGCAGTTGTTATCGAAAAAAACGATAAGAACACAGACGAGCCTGACGACAAGGGAGAGGAGGATACAAAATGAATATACTAGCGGATATTATAAGCGGAACCGTGGTTTTTTCAATACCGCTTCTTCTCGTTGCTCTGGGCGGAATGTTCTCCGAGCGCAGTGGTATTATCAATATCGCACTAGAGGGTATCATGGTTGTCGGAGCACTTTTCTCCTGTTTAACCTTGTCCATTCTCGATAATTCATGGGGCGCTGAAGCACCTCAGGCAGCTATGCTTATTGCTGTTTTAGTCGCAGGTCTCAGCGGACTTATTTTCTCGCTACTATTGGCTTTTGCATCAATAAACTTAAAAGCCGACCAAACAATCGGCGGTACAGCCCTAAACATGCTCGCCCCTGCTTTTGCAATCTCTTTAACATGGGCAATTCAAGGTCAAGGACAAACAACAATCCTTATCCCTTCATGGGTTAGAATTGGCGGAATCACTCGTGATTCAGGATTTTTTGAGCGTTTGATTTTCAAAAGTTTCTACCTTACAACTCCAATTGCAATTTTACTTTTGATTGTCGCTATTATCGTACTGTACAGAACTCGTTTCGGTCTTAGACTAATGGCTTGCGGTGAGCATCCACAAGCGGCAGACTCTGTCGGTATCAACGTGTACAAAATGCGCTATGCAGGCGTTATGATTTCGGGATTTTTAGGCGGAATCGGTGGACTTGCTTTCACAGCGGCGGCTGGTAGTGGTTTCCAATCAAACGTATCCGGTTACGGTTTCTTGGCTCTTGCCGTTATGATTTTTGGTAACTGGCGACCCATCAGAATTTTATTTGCGGCTATGTTTTTCGCACTATTCTCGGTTATTGGCTCGTATGCGGCAGCTATTCCTTTCTTGCCGGACTTCGACGGTATAAAAGCTTCGGCAAATATTTATAATATGCTTCCGTATATCGTTACTATGATAGTTTTAGTATTCACATCAAAAACTTCAAGAGCACCGAAAGCGGAGGGTATACCCTACGACAAAGGTACAAGGTGATTTATGTCTGAGCGTTTTGTTAGAGAGCGTATGTTAATAGGCTCTGAAGCTTTTGAAAAACTTCAAAACTCACATGTTGCAGTTTTCGGAGTTGGTGGGGTTGGCGGTTTTGCAGTTGAAGCATTGGCACGTGCCGGAGTTGGTAAACTAACTCTTATAGACCGTGACATTGTCGATATTTCAAATACAAATCGTCAGTTAATCGCCTTAAGTTCCACCATAGGAAAGCCAAAATCCGAAGTGATGAAACAGCGAGTTTTGGACATAAACCCAGAAGCAGAAGTCACTGCAATTGTTGAGTTTTATACAACCGAAACCGTTCATTTGTTCGATTTATCGCAGTTTGACTATATAGTCGACGCCATCGACACAGTGACAGGAAAACTACATTTAGTGCAGAGGGCAATGGAAGCAAAAGTGCCGATAATTTGCTCTATGGGCGCTGGAAATAAGCTCGACCCAACAAGATTTGAAGTCGCAGATATTGATAAAACTCGTGACTGTCCTCTAGCGAGGGCGATGAGAAAAGAACTCGGAAAACGAGGCATAAAACACCTCAAAGTTGTTTACTCCCGAGAGCTTCCTATGAAACCTATTTATGAAGAATGTAAAGAAGAATTTATGCACAGACGGCAAATTCCGGCAAGCATCTCTTTCGTACCGCCTGTTGCTGGGTTTATACTCGCAGGCGAGGTTATAAAGGATATAGCTGGGGTTAATATCTAATAAACATTTTTCGACAAACTAAAACCGCAACTGCATTTTTACAATTGCAGTTGCGGTATTTTTGTTCTATTCAGTTGGGGCAACAGTTTCAATCACAGGATAAATAACATCTTTCGGAAATCTCAAGTTCATATCGACATCACCCTCAATCCCTGGGATTTTGCCTGTATATGAATACTGCCAAGTGTCATGCGCATAGTAAAAGTCTGGGACTTCACCGGGTGCGCCAATCCAAAATTCATAGTCTGAAAGTCTGGCTAAATCATATTCATAATACGCCATATGTCTGAAAAAATAGACAGCAGGTGTGTAACCATTTTCCTTTATAACTTCGCAAAAAGCCACCGCAAAATCTGTCATTTCAGTCTCTGTGACGTCATCTGTTCTTGCTTCGGCAATTCCAATTCTCTCCCAATCATATGCGACTGGTAGCGTGATATCATAACCAGAAATTAAGTCTACTAAATACTCCGCTTCCTCTATCGCCTCTTCAACTGTAACCGCTTGAGAGAAAAAGTACACACCAACAGGTATATCGTTTTCGATTGCGCCCTCTATATTTTCTCTCACATATAGGTCATCAAAAACTCCACCCTCGGAATATCCTCTATATGCCGCTCTAATCATCGCAAACTCAACAAGTCCGCTGGCTGCAACCTCTTCCCAGTCAATTTCAAGCTGATGTTCGGAGACATCAATTCCGTGCATAGCATCACCGTTAAAGCTCACATAACCATTTTCGGCTGTAAAATCTGAAACATCAAGTACCGAAACAGGCAAACCCTCGACCTCTGGCACCCACTCAATTGAAGCACCAACATTAACCTGAACCATGCCCTCATATGGGTCAACCGTTGGTTCAATTATAATCTCGCCATCGGAACTACAACTTGCGAGCATTAAAACAATCGCAAGTATTATCGCGAAAGCAACTATAGCAATTTTTACATACGTCTTTTTCATGGCACATCCTTTTTAAATAATTTTCTACTTATGATAACATAGATATGCCAAAATAGCAAATCAGTTATCCACAAATAGCCCCAAACTCAATGCGACTTTTTGCATATTGTCTTTAGCACGTTTTAGCGTTCTCCACACAGTGGACGGACGAACATTTCTCAATCTTGCAATTTGAGATATGCTCAACTTGTCGGCATAATGTAAAAGTAAAATTTGTTTTTGAATTGGCGTAAGTGTTCTTCGCATAGCCGCGCGTATTGCTCTTGAGTTTTTTTCCTCATCTATATATTCCGGAAAAACTTTTCCGAAAAAATCAAATTCATTAGATTTATTATGTGTACCGTTCATAGCTTATACTCCTTTGATAGTAAGACTCTAAATATGACGCTGTCGCAAAACATTCCCTTGCCATGGAGCGTAAAATTGCAATTCTTCTCTTTTCACGGACTGTAATAGTCGCTCCGATTTCACCGTTTTTGATTTTTAAACGCAGTGAACGGTCAAGTTCTAGCGCCCGTTCCTTGCACAGTTTTCCACTGTTTCTATATTGTCTAGCCAATGTATCAAGCTGCATTTTTTACCTCCATTTTTATTTTTTAAAAAAGTTTTAAAAAAAGTATTGACAAATACGTTTTTTCTTGTTATAATTTCATTCGTTGGTTAAATAAATCAACAACACAGTGTACCAACACAAAATAAGCTGGTGTAGCTCAGTTGGTAGAGCAGCTGATTTGTAATCAGCAGGTCGGGGGTTCAAGTCCGTCCACCAGCTCCATATGGGGGATTTCCCGAGCGGCCAAAGGGGGCAGACTGTAAATCTGTTGTCTACGACTTCGGTGGTTCGAATCCACCATCCCCCACCAAAAAGAACAAGTTTTACTTGTTCTTTTTTTCATTTTCCGACAAATTCTCATTTTCAATATTTTCCGGTTTCTTTATAGGAGGGCGAGTGTGCCCTCCTATAAGTTTATCCTCGGGAAAAATTTCTTCAAATTCTCCCGTTTCGAGCACTCTTCTAATCGATGGATGTTCGGGACAATTTCTGTACATTTAAAATCCATCCTCTCACGAGCTAAAATTGCACATACTCAAATTCAAGCCCCCTCCAATTCAACCCCTTGTCCAATATATCTCTCCAAGTAACTTCATTGTCAAGCAAGCCACGCCATGTCGTATAATAATATTTATAAACAGTGTTTAAATGGCATGGGATTATTTCAGCTATGCGCTTTGACACTTCTCCGATATTTGACGGCACACCTTTAATAAACGGAAAATGAATTTGTACTGTCATCGGCTGACTAAGCTCAGTTGCAACTGCAACAATTCCAGAGCCTCGTAATGTGTCGTTTATCGCCTCAAGCGTGAAACTCTCCCCATCTATCCTCATAAGCGCAGACAGTGCGTCTCGCCTCTCCTGTGTCGTTGACGCAAGCACACGAAACGGAAAAAGACTCTCCCATTTTGAAAGCCCCTCCAGCTCCGCAGTCGATACTATGCCCTCTCGAATAATCTCGTCATAGTCCGCTTCAACTCCATCAAGTTCAAGTCCTATGCTTTTAAGCTCTTCTGAAATTAATTCACTGTCGAAATCATACAGTCGCATGGGATACAAAAGGCTTTTTAAATAATTAAAGTAAGACATAAAATCACCCCAATTCCGTTATAGTCAGTGTACCTAAAATCGGAAGTACACCACCGACAGCCGGAACATCCGCAGATGGCGCTGTAATTTTATAATTGCTCACGTTCGAAACGGAGAAAATCGCTTTACCAAGTTCTGCTAGTAATACAGGCTTCCCAAGTAATGCCCCTGTGAAATATGCTCTTATAGCACTTTCAACCAGCGGACGTGTTTCCTCGAAATTATCGGTTTTAATTTGAACAGAAACATTATGTGTCACCAAATTAGCCTTAACCGCCAAAACATCGACACATATTTCACGTATTAAGCTTAAATGTTCTTGTACTTTTTCAAGCACATCATTGCTCGGCGCACCGGAAACCGAAGCCACCGCAACATTAACAGTCCCCAAACCTCTAGCTTTTGGCAAAACTTCTACAGCAAAAACACCGTCAATCGTCAATGCCTGAGCCTCATAATAAGCCGAATTCGCGCCATTGGGAAGCAAGCTATAACTTTCCAAAACTCTTTGCCTAAGTGCTTCATCGCTTTCACCGTCTGTCCCACCATAAAATGGTGCAGGGTTTGAGCATCTGGTAATTCCTGTCGGAGGAAGTGGCATATACGCTATCGCTGATTGCGGTACATTATTTGCCGCTCCTCCGACTTTTGATTTAGCCGGAACATCACAATAAAGCGAGCCTACTTCCAAAGTTTTTGCTGTTGTTGTTATATATTCTCTACCGTCAGAATCTGTACAAACCACGCCCTCGGGTATGTTTATACTTTGAACAGCTGCCGCATTCACATAAAATCTTATTACACCCTCGGAATTTGTTTCACCCAATCTTCCAAGCGACCTAACCGCTGCATGATAATCGAGATATTCCCCCTGAGCAGTTTGCGGAAAAGATTGACGCAAAATAAACTCTCCGTGTGCTTCAAGCGACAAAACTTGTGCTGCAATAGCATAAAAACGCAAAGACATGTCCCCACCATCACGCAAAACCAAATCACAACGGGTTTCGTATTCATTTTTCATGCTTTGGTAAATTTCATCTATAGTTCTCACAAAATCCCCTCCTATCTAAACCGCATTTAAAGATAGTTCCAAAAAGCTATCTCCACTTTTCAGAGCTAAATCAATCCTAACGAAGTTATCATCCCCTGTAACTTCCACCTTTTCTATAGTAACATTTTCATCTTCGAGCGCCCTCGCAATATAACTTTTTGCCGCTGTTTCTCTGGCATTGACTTTCAGTGAGCTGAGTTTATAAAGTTCACTACCGTAGTCAGGTAAAATCGAGAATGCACCTCGCCTCGCCATTAGCTTCATAGTTATCCTCTGCGCAAGCTCATCCGAGCCTGAAACACTTTCAAGCCCATGATATAAGTTCTTTTTATAAGTTCCATTAGAAAGCAAAAGTTCCACTATAAAATCCCTCCTCCCGTATATGGCACATATTTTTCTCCGTTAATTGACAGCGAACCATTAATATCGACAAAAGTTCCGCTAATCGTCACCGAACCGCCCTCAACTCGCACTTGACCATTTGGCTTTAAGTGAATATAGCAGTCATCACCCTCAATTTTAAGCTCACCAGCAGGCAAATTTTCGCCGTCGGGAATAACCCCAACAACAATACTCTCACCATCTTCTGTACTTAAAACCAGTACATTTTGACCCACTTCAGGAGTCCATTTATAACCCCCCGCCATTGCCACTTTCAAATTTCTCTTTTCCCCCTGTGTAACGGCAGAGAGTTCAAGCCCTCCTATGCTAACATCCCCCATTTGGGTGAGAGCCTTGTTTTGATTTTGGGTTTTAGGCTTCATATTTTCAGATATCCACATCAATTCACCCCTCCTTCACCAAGGTAAGTTCTGTCTCAGCAGACAACCCACTCGCTGTACACACGCTTTCGCTTACATAGAAAAACCCCTCTCCACTCACTGAGTTCAAGGGCAATGTCACCCTATCCCCAGCAAAAGCAGGAAAAATTAAAGGCAGTCGAATTTTTGAAATTTGGCTATCTTTTTTCGATTGCCTAAGTTGAAATTCGCCCGTATGCCTCATGGAGTCGTAACCTGTGTACCTCGGAACATTAACAATCCTATGGCAAAAACCGCCACGATTTATAAATTCCGTATTTTCGGTTTGTGTTTCCGACCATGCCGTGCGGTTTATCGTCGTGACATGTGAAAAAACACCATAGCGCCTATCTATAACGATTTCTGAGCTTATCGGTGCATCTTTCAAGTCAACAAACTCACCCTTGTCACCGTTTAAAATCAAAGCCCCATTGCGGTCAAATCTCGGCTCTATCCCACCACTAAAAAAGCAAAAATCCCTAAGCACGCGCCACTGACTATCGCCCGACGAAACCGTAAACCGCTCACCCGTTCCCATAGGGTTAAATCTAACTTCACTGATACCATATGGGTAAACATGGTGGTCTAAAATATAGCCAATCTGAACCCCCCAATATTCCGCTGCTCTCGCCTCATTATCGAGAAGTTTTGCGCCATAACCTCTTCCCGAAACAGTCACAAGCGATCCTTTAACATCATTTTTTATCTGATATTCGTCTACAACACCTGTGAAAATTCGAACATTTTCATGGTCTATGATAATTTCACAAGCATCATAAAGCTTGGGTTTGAGTTCCGGCAAGTAAATTGTGCTTATTTCAAAAGCATCACAATCTGAAACACTATGTAAAATTTCCCAAGAGAGCAAAACAGGAAGCTCCGTTTTATTCTTCGACTTATCAATCAAAAATGCCGTCAAATCCCCACCCCCTAATTTATTTTTATTAGCGTTCCAATGGGAACACTATTAGGATTTTGAATTTGCGGATTTTTGCTCAAAATCGTCGATGGGTCGCCGTATTTTGTCGCAACAGTCCAAAAGCTTTCACCGTCTTTCAGCCTTACATATCCAACTTCGGGATCTCCTAAATTACCAACTCCGGCTTCACTGACTGCACCATATTGGTCAAAACTCTCCCAAAATTCAAACTCATAGGCGACATAGTTCTCAGTGGGCACTTGCTTCAAAACCAGTTTGGCAAAGTAAGCATAGCTCTCCTGCCAAACAGGATGAACAAGAAGCCCCGGAGTGTTATCGTAAAAAACAGTTGCAAGTTTTTTAAACTCATCATAAGCGCCATCGCCAGCAAACTCCCCTGCCCCACGCAAAACTCTTCGACCACGCCCCATGTTTTGCAAAATATATGCGCCGAAAGGCACTTTGTGATAAGCGATATCCCTCGTAAAAGCGATTTCATAAGTCCTTGGATTGTGTGGCCAAACATAGGTCTTAAATCTAATCGGCGCTAAAATCATAAGCTCACCCCCCTAGAATTTTTTAAGCTCCGAATCATATCTTCGGCTGTCTTTTTGTAAGTAGTCCGACATATTTTGAACTGAGTTATGCGCCATATCCCCCGATATATCAAAGCCATCAAACTTTGACATATCACTTTCATATGTATCCGACAAACTCAGTGATATATCTTTGCTAATTCCGAAATTAGATAGCTCAGTTTCAGAAAAATCCGTCCTCATTTTTTCATTTACCGACGAGTTTAGATTTACAGAATTTTGAGTTACAGATGCGATTTCTCCACCATTTTCAGCACCTTTTAATAGCTGAGAAATTTCCTCCAATCGTTTCTCCAGTTTCTGCTCAAAATGCGTACTGACTGTTTCATCTCGGCTTATGTCGGAAGTACTTGCTTCAAATTTCTCTACAACACTCGGCTTAAATTCAAGCACTGTCAAAATTTGCTCAGATAAATTTTCGATTTCCTCGGGTTTTAATTTTTCACTCATCGCCCTCACCCCTCATAAAATCGTGAAAACTTTCCTCGTCGAAAGCGGAGTTTGAAGCAAACTCCGCCTCCGCACGTCTTTTGTCAATTATCATATGCAAGCCACATTTGATAACATCCTCATCTTTTAATCCGCTCGGAGAAATCCCCAAACGCTTGCAGACAAGCCATCTCAAACGCTCTGTATGATTTTTTTGTAAATCACCTAAAAGTCTTTCCATCATGATTTTGTCTCTATTCGGTGGCTCGCCGCAATAACAACTTTTTCTGCCGCCATATTTCTGAGCTCACCTGTTTCGGAAATTTCGCTCCACTGGCAACCTGTGTAAGCAACTCGCTTATCAGGCTTTACAATTACGAGAGAAAAGTCCTTTAAATCATGGAAATTAATATTGTCTGCAACCGCCGCTTCTGTTGCGTAGAGTCTTGTTAACTCAAGGCGATAATTCAAATGCGTTGCAATAGTCGCAACAGGTTCTGCCTCGCCGAATGCTTCTATGACTTGCTCGGACCGTTTAGCAGAAACCTTATAACTTTGTACTATCGCAATTTTTCTCCCCTCCGCTTCGAGGTAAATATCACTACTGGTAGGAAATCCTATCGTCGCCATTTACTACACCCCTTTCACTTAAACTGTAATTTTTGCCATCAACTGAATATGGTTCAGTCCATAAGCAACCGTGAATTCAAACGCAACTTCGCAAACCGTTGGGTCAGCATCACTTGGCATAGCCGTTACATCGCCATACCCGTCAATAATCTGCTTTGCAAGCCTGTCTTGAAGCTCTATAACAACCTGAGTTTTAATAGCACCTCTCGTCTGCTCTGTGTTTTTCGCTCTTGTAAATCTCAAACGCAGTGCATCACGAATTCCGGGAATAACCTCGTCAATTATCCTAATTGTTGTCAACTCTCTCCATGTCGTGTCAGGTGCATTTCCTGTGGATGTTCTGGTTGTAACCGCACGCAAAACCGACAGGGAAGAACCTGAGTTTTCAAGAACGGTAACACCTCCGCGCACCATTTCGTTAATCTCGCTGTCGGTGTATAAAATTGATGAATTCAAGCCATAAAGCTCCGCACCGTTGAGCGGAACAGCCGGGTCTGTCGTCGCTGCAACCGCACCCGAAAATGCCGCCGTGCAATATCCGTTTTCAATCCCCAAAGGAGCTGCCAAAAGCACCATACGTTCACAGTTTAAGCCCTCTGCAACTGTCACCATACCGCTGATATCTCCCGAAACTTCAACAATTCCTATGCGGTATTTAAAGCTCTCAGATGCTGTTAAAATTTTGTCTTTCATCAGCTCAAAAACCTCAGTATTTCGGCTGTCAGACATCATAATTCTAACTTCCGGCACCATGCAAAGTTTGGTAAAACCGTTTTCATAATCAGACGGTGTCGCCCCTGTCGCAAGCGGCACTGCAAAAATATCCGATGCACCATTTTGTAGCGCAAGTGAACACATTTCCGCCAATGTAGACGCACCAAAATTCTCAAGCGCCTGCGCCCTACTGCTGATTTTCACAGGTATTTCCGCAACTGTTTTTGCACTAATCGCACAAATTCCAACACTACTTCCAAGGCTTGTACCCCTTATCGAGCTTGTGACTTCATAAGAGGAATAAACCCCCGGTCTTTCATTCAAAGTCATGTAATATCATTCCTTTCACTATAAAATCACCGAGAATATCGGCATTTTCTTCTATGGTTTGCACTATAAAAAACTTTGTCGGGATTTCACATTCCATACGCATCATCGCTGTTTTTTTGTCAGTTTCGGGGGCTGAAAAGTTAATTTCACAGGTATTTCCGCCGTCAGCGAAAAGCACCGTCTGTAAAATTTTATCGGCAACTTCGCCCAAGCCGACAGAGCCTCGACCGATTTCAACAAAAATCCCTATGCTAAATAAACAGTCGCAGAGAAAGCCTTTTTCCTCAGAATTTTCAATTTCTCCCAAAAAATTTCCAAATCCTACCGATGAAATTTTTGTTTTCTTGATTGAAACCGTCGCAAATTCGTCTGAGCTTCTGTCAATCTCAGCATTTGGAAAAGCCGAAAAAGCTTTAATCCCATTCGTCGTAAGTAGTTGCATCATCTCATTTGTCATGCTTTTGTACATAGGCTAATCTCCCCCCATGCAACGCAAGAGGCACTCAATATGCGAGCCACCGTCAACCCCGTATTCTTCACGGCGAATAATTTTAAAAATTCTGCCACACCACAAAATTTGTGCATCCTCTTCGTCTTTTTCTATTGCATTTAGCGATGCAATGAGAAGATATTTTCCGTCACCCAGCCCCGCCTCGCCCAAGCTAACTAAATCCTCAGACGAAAAGTCCACAGGGAATACAAAACCATGCTCAACTCTTCCCTCGGGGCATTTTTTACTCTTAATCGTCATTTGCGGGGCATAACTTTCTATCGCCTTATAAACCCCCGAAATCCTCATGAAATTACCCCCATGAACTTAAATTCTGCCTCGTCTACATACGAGCCAATAATTGATTGCGCAACATTTTTAAGCTCTTCCGCAAGCGACTTCCCCTGTGTTTTTGTTATACTAATGCTTCCGATTTTTGCGGACGAAAACTCATCCCCGGATACAGAAACATACATAGATAGCGCCAAAATCGCACAAGCCGTCACATAAATTTCGTGAATTTCATTAATATCAACATTTTTTCGAATAATTTTCCTCAACCTAATTTCCGCTGCGGAGCAGAGGAGCCGAAGCCCCTCCGTCGCATTCTCGGTGAGAGTTCTGCTGATATATAATTTTGCTCTCTCCAAAATTTCGTCTGTCATATTCATCACCCGATGTCCATGACTTTCGATGCACCGGCATAAATTTTTGCAAATCCAGAAGTGCTTGTGATTGCCGCGCGCTCTAGTTGGCGGTCAATCAATCTGTCATACTCAACGCTAATTTCCCCAGCTTGAACAAGCTCTAGCGCATAGTTTTTATCAAGTCCGATAACAGTACCTGATGGCACGCAAGATGAGCTAATAATCTTTGCGCCAAGTGGCGAACCAACATCGCCTGTACCGACAAAATTTAGCCCCGACATTGGGTTTTGGAACTCTGTGATTTGAAGTAAAGTTTGCATCATATCAGGGCTGACAAGCATAGTATTCATGGTGTATGGATCGAATGCACCCCAAAGTTTGATTAGGTTGTCGTAGGTCAAAGCAGACCCTACCAAAACTTCTGCGGCATTTTCGTTTCCATCGCCATTCACCAAAACTTCAACAGCATCATCTAAGTGCATACGCATAATGTGGCTACCGATTTGTCGAAGCATAACAGAGAAAAGCTCCAAGCGTTGGAAGCGAATAGCCTCGTAAGAAGCCACGAGCATACGACCTCTCTTATGTAGGGTAATCAGTTTATTTTGCGCGCGAATTTCAGTCTGCGGAATAGACGCACCCTCAGCAACATGTGACAAATCTTTTTCCTCGTCCAGTGGCTCGGAATAAATTGTGCGGTAATCAAGCCCCTCGATTTTCGTCGTAGTTGCGACTAAGTTTGGCAGAATATTGCTCTCTTCCATGCCCTGACGGACGGAGCGAGAGACATATTCAGGGAAAAGTACAGCACTCTCGGCTGAGTGGAAAAATTTTTCAACATTATCACTGGATGCGCCACGAACTTTAATTCCAAAACGCTTTAGCTGTCTTTGATATGCGTCAAGCCCCTCGAGAGATGTGCCCTTATACTCCTCAGTTGGGTCAAATTCCTCCAGAATACTAGAAAAACTTTTTCCACTAACCGCATACATACCTTTATCAAGTTTTATGTCATTAAATTTAAAAGCCATTTTAAATTCCTCCTATTTCTTAAAGTACGAATGTAACAATGTCGTTTTCGACCGAAATTACAAGATATTCTCTCGTGCCCCCGACCTTAACGCCACCATCACCGTTGGCTACAAGTTTTGCATAGCCGACAGTTGGAGCAGTTCCGCTAAAGTTTGCGCTGGTGATACCACCGAGTTGAACCGCTGTGCAACCTCCACGCTCACTCAAAACCACGCCGGCAATTACATCTCCGTCTGCGCAAGTCGCAACTGTTTCGCTTGCCGAAATTTTGACAACATCACCGAAACCAACTTCGTCACCCTCTTTGAGAGCAAATGTCGCCGCATACTGACCGATACCGTTGTAAGAATAGTTCATGTTTTTCTCCTCCTGTAATTAAATAATGTAATCATCACCGTCAAACCTCACCTGTCTGTCCTCTCCGGGCAGTTGGCAAAGTGGCGGAAATTTACTTTCAAGTTTTGTCTCCAGACTTTTTCTAAGCTCTGTGAGTTCAACTGCGTCCATAGTTTCACTCGCTCGTTTAACCGATGGCGCAAGCTCCTCATCCCATAAGAGCGCAAGCCTGAAAACCTCATTTTTCATGTCGCTCATAAGCGTATCAAAGCCCTTTGCTTTGGCACAAAGCCTTGTATATTCATCCGCGAAACTTTTTCCGACATGACTTTTTACAAATTCACGCAAATTTTTCCCGAGCGAGTAAGCCTTAATTACGCCTGCCTCTCTCTGTGCCGGAACAGCAACAAAACTCCACTCATAAGCATCCGTAGCATCAGACAAAACAGTGTGGCATATTTGCCCGTCATACTCTTTTCCTTGAATATGTGCGCAACCATCATAGGCATTTTCTCCGCAAATACTGCAAACTTTTGTCGCAACGGAGCAACCAACACTGGTTTCTTTCATAATCCCCGACTCAATCGCCTCGATGAAAGAAGCGGTTTTTTCTGAGCTTGGGATATACGCCCAAGCTTTTAGATAAAGGTAATTTGCGCCTACAGAATTCGTCCTACCAACTTCAGGCACAACTTCTGTCCTATAAATCCTCGCAAGCTGAGCCTGAGCTGACCAGTCATGGTTTGTAACCCCTGTTTTTCCAATAAAAAGCTCAGAAAGTTGCTGTAAACACTCGTCAGAAAATCTCTCGAAATCTCGGTCAACTTCGTTGTCACATAAATGCACCGTAAAAGTGTACAGTTCTTCGGCTTTCATTTCACGACGAGTGAAGGCATTAATCTCCGCAAGTTCGCTCGCCGTTTCCTCGGGTGATAATCCTAAAAGCCCTGATTTTTTAATCTTCAATTCATATAGCCTCCTCTATCAAAGCATTCGCCTGAGCATTGAGTAATTTTGCCCTTGAAATCTCAACAGCGTCCTGTAAATCTACGTGTTTCCACTCAATTTTCGGTCTGACTGCATAGCCACGCATTTTGAGAAAAGTTGAGCAAATTTTCAGTATCACAGGCTCTAAACTCCGTCTGATTGCCGCAATTTCGCTATTCATCAAATCGGCTTGTTGGGCGCTCATTCTCTCAGTCGAACTCCAGTTTAAGCCGAGCATAAATGGCGGAATCCCAGTCCTTGCGATGAGCTGTTCAACGATTTGACGCACAGGAACTTGGCTGTCTAAAATCTGATTATCAGAGCCAATAACACGAATATCCACATCTCCGACACAGACAAAATCTCGAACACTGCCGTTTTTTGAGTCCTGCATCGCCCTGCTCCACTCTTTCGCTACGTTTTCCGCTCTGTCACTAGCTCCCGCTCTGTCGAACATATCGCCCGAGGGTTTCATCACAACAGCATAGCGAATGTTTCCACAGCGCTCCCAGTTTATCCCAATCGAATTATAAATTTTCATCAAGATATCCGCCAAAAACGGCATACTTCTTAATATAGAAGCGCCATATGGGTTATCCGCATCGGGATTAAATGGTGTGAACAATAAAAGTTCTTGATACGGTAGTGGCGTTGGGCTAAGGCTCTCTTTTCCGCAAATCTGAAAATCCAGCGGTGTTTTCCCCTCTTTTATACAGATATCTGTCACATTTCCGCATAAAATTGCCGCAATTTCTCTGTTACCCCTAAGCACAATTTCACCAACCGCACGACCGCCCGTAATCATAGAGTCGAGGTATGCATCTAAAAATGAGTCAATACCTCTTGTGCCTCTGCCTGTGTTGACATTTTTCAGAAAGTCTGAGAGTTCAAGTTCCGCCCTCTTACTCTCGCATGTCACCGTAAAACCGCCTGTCAATCGGATTAGCTTTAAAATCGCCGCATCGACAACGGGTACAGCCTCACGTATTGCCCTGTAAATACGAATTTCTCCATCACTGAGCGGAACATACCCCCCCAGTGCTGTGAACGGGTGACGCTCCCCCTGCCGAAGCTGAGATTTCACCGAGGGTTCTTTTTTCTTTTGAAACAGCTTCATTTTTTCAAAAATTCCTCCATCCTGAGTTATTTGAGGGTGAATTTCTCTCCGCCGTAAAAACAGCAAAGTCATGTGGATTTTTAACCAGCCAAGTTTCGACAAAATATCTCATATCGTCCATGGCATGGTCATTTTGTTTTTGTGGTTTGTCCGATACTCCAACTTCCCAAATGTACACACTAATCTCACGCAAAAAGTCCACGCAATCACTGCAAATCACGATTTCACCACTGCGTAAAAGCTCCGCGGTGTGGCGAATTCCTGTCAAAACATCATTTCTCGCTTTCACGACTTTCAAACCAAAACGAGATAAGGTCTCCATAAAACTCGCCGCTGACGGGTCGCATATTACCGCCTTGATTTTTCTACCGTCCGCTAGTGCGATAAGCTCTTTTGCATATTCGCTGTCTGTCATTTGAAAGCCTTTCGCACGTGAGTCATGGTAAAATTCTGACAGCCTATACCACGTACCTTCCCACTTCCCCCACAGTCCAAATGAAGCCGGATTAACAGTTCCATAGTCACATGAAATCACATATTCGGAACATTTTTTCGGTGGATTATTACATACCATGGTGTCATCGAAAAAGTCGTAAACTCTGCCGTCTGCTGTCGTCCAAAGCCCCTCTACAAATCGCCTGTGAAACGACCCT